>JAFAYN010000368.1 GCA_019240375.1 Gemmatimonadota bacterium | reverse complement strand
AGCGGGGCCAGGGCGCCGCGCGCCACCAGCGACTTGACCCCCACGCCCACCCCGAAGTACAGGAGGAGGACCAGGATCAGCCCCAGCGTCTTGAGCAGCGGGTACCACTTGAGCTGCAGCGGGTCGCGGAGCATGTAGTACTTGTGGATCCCCTGCGGCTGCCCGAGCGACCCCAGCGCGAAGACGAAGAAGAAGGAGAGCGCAGCCAGCGGGGTGATCTTCCCCCACGGCCCCAGGAAAGCCGGCTCGTGGGCCAGGATCGCGTGCGAGATCCCCCCCATCCCGCCCCCCACCTGCAGCACGAACAAAAAGACCAGCACCGAGGCCGCCGCCATCAGCGTCCCCTGGAAGACGTCCACGTAGATCCCGGCCAGGATCCCGCCGGCCACCGAGTAGGCCAGGGTGATCCCCATCCCCAGCCAGATCCCCCACGCCATCCCGATCCCGAAGATGGAGTGCAGCACCACCCCCATCGCCAGCGCGTTGGTGGCCATGTAGCCGATGATGGCCACCAGGATGGCGACCCCGGACAGCCCCTGCGCGGCGGGGGAGCGGTAGCGCGCCCCGATGGCGTCCGGGACGGTGATCAGCCCGCGCGCCTCGGCCAGCAGCCGCATCCGCTTGGCTAGCACCCAGGCGCCCATCACGTTGGTGACCGAGGCGGGGAGGACGATGTACATGGCCCCCAGCCCGATTCCGTAGATCAGCCCCGGGCCGCCGATGAAGGCGAAGCCCGAGACCGAGGTGGAGACCGAGGCCACCACCAGCGCCACCAGCCCGATCCCGTGCCCGGCGACGAAGAAGTCGCTGGCGGTGCGGGTGCGGCGGGTGGCCCACACGCTGATCGCCACCACCACCGCGAAGTAGGCCAGCGCCACCGCGACGATCGCCGGCTGCGTGGAGGGGACGAGCGGGGCGGGGCTCATGCGCGGGCTCCGGGGGCGGCGGGGACCGTGTCGCCGGCTGGGCGCGCCGGGGCGATGGGGAGCGCGGCCAGCGCCCGCTCGCGCGCCCACGCCTCGCCGGCCAGGCGGACACGCTCCACGTCGGCGGCATTCAGCGTCTGCTCCTCGAAGGTGAGCGCGTACGCCACCGGGAGGACCACGATGGGGAGGAGCCCGATCCCGTACAGGACGATCGCCGCGCGCAGCGGGAGCCCCCCGTACAGCGGCGAGGAAGGCCCCTCGTCCGCCGGGAGGGCCAGCGCCAGCGCGAAGCCGAGCGCCAGGACGGCCCCCACGAAGGCGAACGGGTACTTCAGCCGCCCGATCCCCCGTCCCCCGCGCGCGGCGCCGAGCACCATCACCGCCACCAGCGCGGCAAGCATCCCCAGCGCCATCGGCCAGGGCGCCCACGCCGGGGCTCCGCCCGGGAGGAAGGCGGCGCCGTACGAGGCGGCGATGGCCAGCATGGAGGCCAGCAGGACGGCGAGGGCGCTGCGCTTCGACATGGGCGTCACCGGTAGAGGGCTTCCATCCGGTCGCGGAACTTGGCCGCGACCACGGGACGGCGGAGCTTCAGGGTGGGTGTCAGCTCGTTCTCGTCGGCGGAAAGCTCCCGGTCGAGCACCGTCCAGCGGCGCACCTGCTCCGGGCGGGCGAGCGCGGCGTTGACCCGGTCCACCGCCGCCTGCACCCGGGCGGACACCTCGGGGTGTTCCAGGAGGCGGGGGTACTCGCCGTCCAGCGCGCGCTCCCTCGCCCACGCCTCCACCACCGGGCGGCGCAGCGCCAGGAGCGCGGTGACGAAGTGGCGCCCCTCGCCGTACAGCATCGCCTGCCCGATCCAGGGGTCCTGCACCAGCTGCGACTCGATGGGGAGCGGGGCCACCTTCTTGCCGCTGGACAGGGCGATCAGCTCCTTCTTGCGTCCGGTGATGCGCAGGCACCCGTCGCTCCCCAGCTCGCCCAGGTCGCCGCTCAGGAGCCACTCCCCGTCCGGGGTGAAGGAGTCGCGGGTAGCCTCGGGGCGGCCGTGATACCCGGCGAAGGTGAGCGGACCGCGCCGCACCAGCACCTCGCCGTCGTCGGCGACGCGCAGCTCGGTCCCGGGCATCGGGGGGCCGGACGAGTCCAGGGTGTAGCGGTCGGGGCGGTTGAAGGCGACGCACAGGTGCTCGGTCATTCCGTAGGCGCCCAGCACGGTGAGCCCCAGCGCGTCCAGGTGCTCGGCCACGGCGCGCGGGAGGGTGGCCCCGCCGGAGGTGGCGCGGCGGATCCGCCCGCCGAAGAGCGCCGACACCCGCTCGAACAGGGGGGCCCCCGCCTCGCGCCACTCCGCTTCCAGCTCCGGCGGGACGGGGAGCGCGGCCTGGCGCAGCCGCGAGCGGGCGCGTCCCAGCTCCAACGTCCTTTCCCAGCGCTCGCGCTCCGCCCCCGTGGCCCGCTCCTGCTCGGCGCGCAGCGCCTCGTACGCCTTCTCGTAGAAGCGGGGAAGGCCGCCGAACACGGTGGGGCCGTACTCGCGCGCCGCCTCCCAGACGCGGGCGTGGTCCTCCACCAGTGCCGCCTCCATCCCGCACACCACCCGGGTGTACAGCCCGAAGATCCGCTCGGCGCCGTGGCAGAAGGGGAGGAAGGAAAGGGAGGTGTCCGCCGCGTCCAGCCCCAGCGCCTCGCGGATGGAGTGCGCCGACTCCAGCAGGTAGCGGTGGGAGATGCGCGCCCCCTTGGGTTCGCCGGTGGAGCCGGAGGTGTAGATCAGCACCGCGGTGTCGTCGGGGGACACCCGCTCCGCGCGACGGTCCAGCTCCTCCGCGGTCCCGCGCCCCCGCTCCAGCGCCCGGGCGCCGCGCGCCAGCCAGGCGTCCCACCCGACGGTCCAGGTGCGGGAGGGGCGCAGCCGCTCGCACACCACCGTGTGCAGCCGGGGGAGGGCGGTGCGCAGCTGCGTGGCGACGGCCAGCCGCTCGGGGGTGTCCACCACCAGCACGGTGGCGCCGCAGTCCGCCAGGAGCTGGCGCACCTGCTCGGGGCTGCTGGTGGGGTAGATCCCCACGCTCACGCCCCCCGCCAGCAGGATTCCCAGGTCGGCCACCGGCCAGAGCGGGCGGTTCCCGGCGAACACGGCCACCGCCTCGCCGGGGCGGTGCCCCGCGCCCAGCAGCGCCGCGGCGAAGCGGCGCGACGCCTCCCACCACCCGCCCCAGGTCAGCGCCTCGTCGCGCGGGGCGCCGCCGGACGCCAGGACGCGCAGCGCGACCCGGTCCGGGTGGCGCTCGGCGCGCTCGCGGAAGATGGACAGGATGGTGTCAGCCATGGGCGCTCCTCCCGTGCAGCGCGGCCAACGCGTCCGGCTCCGCTTCCGCCGTCCCGCGCCCAGCGGGGCGCGGGTCCCAGCGCAGCGCCACGCACCCCATCGCCAGCCCGGCGCCGGAGCCGGTCAGCACCACCAGGTCGCCGGTGCGCAGGCGGCCGGCGCGGGCGGCGTCGTCCAGCGCCATGGGGAGGCACGCCGAGCCGGTGTACCCCCACTTGTCCATCACCGTGTGCGCCTTGTCCATCGGCTCGCCCAGCCGGTCCATGACGGTCTCGATGGTGGAGCGGTTGACCTGGGTCCAGAGCCACAGGTCCACCTCCTCCACCCGCTCGCCCGCCCGCTCCAGCACCGAGCGGACGATGCGCGGCCACCCCTCCTCGTTCACCTCCTTCGGGTACTTCTGGACGAAGCGGAGCCGGTTGCGGTACCCGTCCTGGAGCACCTCCACCGTGATCGGCTCCGCCGTTCCCCCGGCGAATACCCCCATCCCGGACGACAGCCGCCCGTCCGCGAAGAGCTCCGAGGCCAGGATCCCCGGGCGGTCGGAGAGCTCCACCACCACCGCGCCTGCGCCGTCCGCGAAGATGGTCGCCGTCTTCTTGTCGGCGTAGTCCACGAACTTGGACATGGCGTAGACCGCCACCACCAGCACCCGGCGGTAGCGCTCGTCGGCGCGGACGTACTTCCACGCCGCGTCCAGCGCGGTGGCGAAGCCCGAGCAGGCGCTGTTGACGTCGAAGGTCCCGGCGCGCCCCAGCCCCAGCCGTCCGTGCAGCACCGACGAGGTGGCGGGGGAGATGTACTCCGGCGTGTCGGTGGAGACGATCAGCAGGTCCACCTCCTCCGGGGCCAGGCCGGCGTCGGCCAGGGCGCGGCGGGCCGCCGCCTCCGCCAGGTCGGCGGTGGACTCGTCGGGGCCGCACACGTGCCGCTCGCGGATCCCCAGGGTGTTGGACACGAAGTCGTCGATGTCCTCCCCCAGCATGCGCGAAAGGTCCGCGTTGGTGAGGACGCGCTCTGGGACGTAGGAGCCGGTGCCGGTGATGGTGGCGTGGCGCATGTCGGTCGGATCAGGGGTCCGTCGGTGGAGGCGCGGTGGTGCCGCGCGGCACGAGGCGGACGGGGAGGACCCTGCCGGGTCGGGTCTCGCCCCCCCTGCCGTCCAGCTGGCGGAGGAGGAGGCGGGCGGCGCGCGCCCCCAGCTCGCGGGCGGGGACCGCCACGGTGGTCAGCTCCGGGGTGACGACCCGCGCCATCTCGATGTCGTCGCACCCCACCACCGACATCGCTCCCGGGACCGCGACCCCCGCCGTGGCGCACGCCTTGAGCGCCCCCAGGGCGAGCAGGTCGCTGGTGCAGAACACCGCCGTGGGGCGGCTCCCGCGGCGGGGGAGGAGGGCCCGCATCGCCGCTTCCCCTCCCGCGACGGTGGCGGGGGCGCGCCGCAGCCACCCGGAGGGGAGGGCGACCCCCGCGGCCCGCAACGCCCGGGTGAATCCGCGCTCGCGCATCCGGAAGGAGTGCACGTCGGTGGCGGGGCCGACCATCGCCACCTCGCGGTGCCCCAGCGCCAGCAGGTGCTCAGCGGCCAGCCGCCCCGCTCCCTCCGCGTCGCTCGCCACCCCCGGCCAGCGCTCCGACGGCTGGTCCACCACCACCAGGTTCAGGTCGGTCAGCGAGTCGGCGGGGAGCCCCTCCACCCCCAGCGGGTCCACGATCACCCCGTCGATCAACCGCGCACGGAGCGCTTCCAGGTGCCGGGCCGGGGTGGTTTCCCGCGCGTCGCACAGGAGGACCGCGTACCCCGCGGTGCTGGCGACCCGCTCGATCCCCCGCACCACCTCCAGGAAGAAGGGGTTCGCCAGGTCGGGGACGATCACCCCCAGCGCGTACGATCGCCCCCGCACCAGCCCCCGGGCGACGATGTTGGGGCGGTACCCCAGCTCCTCCGCCGCCCGGATCACCCGCTCCCGCGTGGCCGCCGCCACCCGCGCCCGGGGGTTTCCGCCGAGCACCAGTGAGACCGTCGCCTGCGACACGCCGGCCAGGCGCGCGACGTCGTGCGTGGTGGACGGGCGGGGGGATGAGCTGCTGGACATGGTTGTTAATACGTATTAGCAAACCGCCTGTCAAGCATTTTGTCAAACCTCTATGCGAAAGGACCGGGAGGGCGGTCCCGGTTCACTTGACGATCCCCCCGCCCCTGCCTACCCTTCATGAATGAACGACGCGAGCGAAAACACACCCTGTTCGGGGGGCTCCCTGGCCCTGCGCCTGCTGCACAGCGGGGCCACCGTGGGGGACCGGATCGAGCGGAGCCTGGAGCCGGTGGGGCTTTCCCTGGCCAAGATGGGGGTGCTGCGGCACCTGGTCGCGGCGGGCGACTCGCTCCCGCTGGGGCAGCTCGCCGAGCGGCTGTCGTGCGTCCGCTCCAACGTCACCCAGCTGGTGGACCGGCTGGAGGCGGACGGGCTGGTGCGCCGCGTCCCCGACCCGGGCGACCGGCGCAGCGTGCTGGCGCGGATCACCGACGAGGGGCGGCGGAGCTACGCGGCCGGCGCGCGCGCCCAGGCCGACGCCGAGCGCGAGATCCTGGGCGACCTGTCGGACGGGGAGCAGGCGCAGCTCACGGAGCTGCTCGACCGGCTGGAAGCGGCGCGCGTGTGAGCCGCCGGGCGGGGGGCTCCCCGGAGGCACCGACCCGCTCGGGATCGACGAGGGCTTCCCCGCCGGGAGCCCTCGTTTTCGTGTCGACCCCGCTTCACCCGGCGACCCGGCGATGAGCTTTTCCCTGCGCGACTTCGACCTGCACGAGATGCTGCACTGCGGCCTGGCCCTGCGCCGCGCCATCCAGGGCGAGGCGACCATGGAGGAGGCCGCCGGGCGGGTCGTGCGCTACCTGTACGACGAGTGCCTGGACCCGGAAAGCGGCGCGCGAGAGTGTGCGCTGGTCCGCTTCTACAAGACGCACTCCTACGGCGAGCTGGAGCCCGGGCTGCAGGCGTTCGCGCGCGAGCGCCTGGGCGGCCGCGAGCCACGCCCGGAGATGAAGTGCCTGGTGCTGCTGGCCTCCGCGGGGGACGAGCCGGGGTGGAACTCGCGCCGGCACTCGCGGGGCCACCAGGCGATCCCGCTGCCGAGCCCCGAGATCGTGGAGCAGGCGCCGATGATCGCCGAGCTGATCCGCGGGATGGGGCTGGACGTGGAGGCGGTGGTCACCCCCCGCCCCGGGCTGGTGCGCGGGATGGAGGACCGGACCTACAACGTGTTTTTCGTCCCCGAGGCGCTGGACAGCCCCTTCATCCCCGCCCAGGCCGACTTCGTGCGCCCCCACGGGATCCGCTCGGTGCTCGGCTTCGGGGGGCTCCTCCTGACCGGCGAGCTGTACGCGGTGATCGCCTTCACCAGGGTACCGGTCCCGCCCGGGAGCGCCGACCGCTTCCGCAACATCGCGCTGGACCTCAAGGTCGCCATCTCGCCCCTGGCTGGCGACCTCACCTTCGCCGCCCACGCCGGAGTGGAGCCGGAGAATTCCGCCGCGCCCCTCCCGTAGCCCACTCGCTCCTCCCCACAACCCGACCTCACACGGATGCACAGGCTCCGGCCCCGCTCCCTGCTCGCCGCCGGCGCGCTCGCCCTGTCCGGGCTCGCCGGGTGCTACGCACCCCTGAAGCTGACCCCCAGCGACGCCGCGACCGTGCTGTCGCGCCAGCTCCTGGACGCCCCCGACCCCTCGCTCCCCGGCCCCTTCGCCGTGAAGCACCTGTACTACGGGAGCGGCACCGACCGGCGCCGCCCGGAGTACCGCGACTCGGTGTCCATCCGCACCGACCCGGTGGACGCCTCGAAGCTGGTGGACCTGCGCGACGCGGCAAAGGCGCGCAACCGCTACTGGGGATTCTCCCCCAAGAACTTCCCCCGCAACGGGCGGGTCTGGTACCCGGACGGCCCCGGCCCCTTTCCGCTGGTGCTGGTGGTGCACGGGAACCACGACCCCGAGAAGTTCTCCGACCCGGGGTACGAGTACCTGGGGACGCTGCTGGCGAGCCGCGGCTACATCGTGGCCTCGGTGGACGAGAACTTCCTGAACGGGAGCATCCGGCAGGAGAACGACGCGCGGGCCTGGCTCCTCCTCAAGCACCTGGAGGCGTGGCGCCGGTTCAACACCACGCAGGGCGGTCCGCTGTTCGGCCGGGTGGACATGGACCACGTCGCGCTGATGGGGCACTCGCGCGGGGGCGAGGCGGTGGCGGAGGCGGCGGCCTTCAACCGGCTGTCGCACTACCCCGACGACGCCAACGTCCGCTTCGACTTCCACTTCCCCATCCGCGCGGTGATCGCCATCGCCCCGGTGGACGCGCAGTACACGCCCGCCGACCAGCAGAACCCGGTGGAGAACGTGAACTACATGGTCTTCCACGGCTCGCACGACGGCGACGTGAGCAGCTTCACCGGGCTGCGGCAGTACCAGCGGGTGCGCTTCACCGACGGGGCGGAGCACTTCAAGACGGCGATCTACGTGTACCGCGCCAACCACGGGCAGTGGAACACCGTCTGGGGCCCCAGGGACAACGGGCCGCGCAGCAACCGGATGCTGGACCTGCGCGGGCTCCTCCCCCCGGAGGAGCAGCGGCAGTTCGCCCGGGTGTACGTGTCCGCCTTCCTGGACGCCTCGCTGAAGGGGGAGCGGCGCTACCTCCCGCTCTTCCGCGACCACCGGGTGGCCGGGGGGTGGCTCCCGAAGACGATGTACGTCACCCGCTTCCAGGAGAGCAGCTTCCACCCGCTGGCCACCTTCCAGGAGGACATCGACGTCACCACCGGGACGGCGCGCGGCGTGGCCATGCAGGGGGACTCGCTCGCCACCTGGCGGGAAGGGGGGCTGAAGCTGCGCTCCCGCAACGGATCGCAGGACAACAACGCTGTGTGGCTGGGGTGGAACAACCGGCTGGCGGGGGCGGACACCACGCGCCGGGGGCCCGCGGCGGCGTACGCGCTGACGCTCCCGGATTCGCTCTTGCGGAGCTGGGAGGTGGACGGGCGCTCGTCGATCGACCTGTCGCTGGCGCCGACGCCGGATGCGCCGGGGCCGCGCCGGGACCCGGCGGCGAAGCCGGACTCGTCGCGGTCGGGGAAGGGGGGAGGAGGGGCGAGGACCCGCCGGCCGCCCGCGCCGAAGGGGGAGCCGAAGAAGGAGCCGATGGACCTGACGGTGGAGGTGGCGGACGCCGCCGGGCACGTGGCGCGGCTCCCCCTCAGCCGCTTCGGCCCGGTACGCCGCCCCCTGGAAGCGTACGTGCTGCGCCGCCGCGACCGGGAAAAGACGGTCTTCCCGACGCAGTACGAGCTGGTGATGCAGAGCTACTCGATCCCGCTCGCCGACTTCCAGGCCGCCGCGCCGGACTTCGACCCGCGCACCCTGCGCCGGGTGCGGCTGGTGTTCGACCGGACGACGGCGGGGACGGTGGTGCTGGACGACGTGGGGATCGCCCGGATGGACCCGGCCTTCACCCGCGTGGAGGTTCCGGCCGAGTAGGGCATCGCCCGCCCGGGCTTACCGCCAGGTGAGCCCGATGCGGTGCACGTGCCCGGCGTCGAACCCCCGGTAGGCGTAGTCCACCGAAAGGCGGTCCCAGACGAAGCCTCCCCCGAAGGTGAGCGGCGAGTCGTCCTCGCGCTCCACCCGCCGCACCCCCACGCGCCCCACCACGGTGCGCCCGGCCACTGGCCACCACCCCACCTCCACCCCCGCGCCGGGGACCACGGTGCCGTTCGCCAGGCGTGTCACCGCCCCGGCCGCCGCGACGTCCAGCGGCCCCACTTCTTTGGAGGGGAGGGTGGCGTTCAGCGTCACCAGGGTGGGGAGGTCGACGTCCTCGCCCCCCACCTCCAGCGCCGGCCCCAGGTTGCGCGCGGCGAGCCCGAGCACCACCGGCCCCACGCGCGAGGAGGCGCCCAGGTCCACCCCGAAGCCCGTCCCCTCGTCCGCTTCCAGCCGCTGCTGGAGCAGGCTGGCCGCCGCCCCCAGCCGGAACCGCCCCACCTTGCGCGCGTACCCCAGCGTGGCCGCCAGCTCCGAGGCGCCGAAGGAGCCGTGCCGCGGGAGCGACCCCTCGTCGCCCGGGAGCCTGGACGCGAACGGGACCTGCACCGAGTACCCCAGCGCCTGCACCCCCACGGCCACGCCGCCCCCGCCCCAGGACGAGGTGCCGAAGGCCCGCGCCAGGGTGGCCGCCGAGGAGTAGCGGTCCACCTCCACCCCCACGCCGCCCGTGGAGTCCACCAGCGCCGGGTTGTAGAAGAGCGCGCTCCCGTCGCCCCCGTCCAGGGGAAGGACGCCGCCCATCGCGGCGGCCCGCGGTCCGGGGGGGAGGGTCAGCACGCGGGGGGAGTGTCCGGTCTGCGCGCCGGCGGCGGAGGCGCCGAAGAGGGCGAGGAGCGCTGCCGCGAAGGCCTTGTTCATCTCGGGTACGGGGCTGGGGGACGCGGGAAGGGGCCGCCGGAGAAGGTACGCGCCCG
>JAFAYN010000296.1 GCA_019240375.1 Gemmatimonadota bacterium | reverse complement strand
CCCCTCTCCCGACTTCAGGAGAGGGGGAGCAAGACGAACACCCCGGTGGCTCGAACCCCTCGCCCAGAATTGGGAGAGGGGTGGCGAGCCTAAGCGAGCCGGGGTGAGGGCCTGTCCGGCTCCAGAGAACGCACCAGAAAACAGGCTATCGTGGCAGATACAACCGTAGCGGGCGAGAGCCTCGGCGTCTTCACCCGCGATCAGGTCAAGATCCTTTCCGCCCGCAAGGGCGAGCCGGAGTGGCTGCAGGCGGCGCGCCTGGCCGGGTTCGAGGCGTTCGAGGAAGCGCCGATGCCCACCACCCGGGTGGAGGAGTGGCGCTACACCGACATCGGGTCGGTGCTGAAGCTCGGCGGGCTGGCGTTCGCGGAGGAGGCCCCGCCGGTGGCGGGGGTGGACGCGCTCCCCGAGGGGCTGCGCGCCGTGGTGGCGGAGGCGAGCGGGGTATCGGGGCGGCTGGCGCAGACCGACGCTTCGGTGACGCTGCACGAGCTTCCGGAGGAATTGCGGGCGCAGGGCGTGGTGTTCACCTCGCTGGAGAGCGCGGCGGCCGAGCACCCGGAGCTGGTGCAGAAGTACCTGGGGACGGCGGTGACCGCGCAGGACGGGAAGTTCGCCGCCATGAACGCGGCGTTCTGGACCGGCGGTGTCTTCCTGTACGTCCCGCGCGGCGTCCGGGTGGAGGTGCCGCTCCGCTCGTACCGCTGGATCTCGGAGGGGGGCTCCGCCGTCTTCCCCCGCACCCTGGTGGTCGCCGAGGGCGGCGCCGAGGTGTCGCTGGTGGACGAGATGGCCTCGCCCGACTTCGACCGGCAGACCTTCGCCCTGGCGACGGCCGAGGTGTTCGCGGAGGACGGCGCGAAGGTGAACTACGTGTCGGTGCAGAGCTGGGGCGCGGGGGTGGTGCACCTGGGGACCGACCGGCTGAGCGCCGGGCGCGACTCGCGCATCACCACGCTGTACATGGCGATGGGCGGGAGCGTGACCCGCAACGACATCCGCTGCGCGCTGCGCCGGCCGGGATCGCACGTGGACATGCTGGGGCTGTACATCGCGGACGGGACGCAGCACTTCGACCACGAGACGCTGCAGGACCACGTTTCGCCGCACGCCTCCAGCAACCTGCTCTTCAAGGGCGCCCTGCGCGACCAGGGACGCTCGGTGTTCCGCGGGCTGATCCGGGTGCACCCGGGGGCGCAGCGCACCGACGCGTACCAGACCAACCGCAACCTCCTGCTCAGCGGCGAGGCCCGCGCCGACTCGCTCCCCAACCTGGAGATCCAGGCGGACGACGTGCGCTGCTCGCACGCGGCCACGGTGGGGCAGCTGGACGAGGAGGAGATCTTCTACCTGCTGAGCCGCGGGATCCCGCAGAGCGAGGCGGTCCGGCTGGTGGTGTTCGGCTTCTTCGGCGAGGTGCTGGAGCAGCTCCCCCTTCCCGGCGTGCGGGAGGAGCTGGTTCGCGCGGTGGAGCGCAAGCTCGCCGTGCGGAGGAGCTGAGCCGTGGCGTTCGTGAAGGTCGCCTCCCTGGCGGAGGTGCCCGAGGGGGAGCTGCTGGGGGTGGAGTCGGAGGGGAAGCGGATCTGCCTGGCGAACGTGGACGGCGAGGTGTACGCCTTCTCGGACGTGTGCTCGCACCGTGACTTCCCCCTGTCCAACGGGGAGCTGGACACGGACGAGTGCACCGTCACCTGCGAGTGGCACGGGGCGCAGTTCGACATCCGCTCGGGGGAGGCGCTCTGCCTCCCCGCCACCCGCCCGATCGCGGTGTACCCATGCAGGGTGGAGAACGGTGAGATCCACGTGGACGCATCCGGGTAAGAGCCCGGCCCCGAACCTCCGAGTCTTCCAGGCGCGAAGCGACGCCCCGCACCGGGAGCGTCGCTTCGCGCCGTTTCAACCCAGGCCATCGCATGAGCACCCTCGCACCGCCCGACCCGGCGCCCTCCGCGCCCCCCACCCCGCTCCTGGACGTGGAGCGCATCCGGGAAGAATTCCCCATCCTGCACCAGCAGGTGCACGGGAAGCCGCTGGTGTACCTGGACAACGCCGCCTCCACCCAGAAGCCGCGCGCGGTGATCGAGGCGCTGGACGCGTACTACCGCCGCGACAACGCCAACGTGCACCGCGGGCTGCACGAGCTGTCCAACCGCGCCACCGAGGCGTACGAGGGCGCCCGGCTGCGGGTGGCGAGCCTGTTCGGGATCGCGGACCCGGCCGAGCTGGTCTGGACCCGCGGCACCACCGAGGCGCTGAACCTGGTGGCGTGGACGTGGGGGCAGGCCAACCTGCGCGCCGGCGACGAGGTGCTCCTGTCGGTGATGGAGCACCACTCCAACCTGGTCCCCTGGCAGCTCCTGGCGCAGCGGACCGGGGCGCGGCTCCGCTTTCTGGACATCGACGACCAGGGACGGCTCGACCTGTCCGCGCTGGACGAGCTGCTCACGGAGCGCACCCGGCTGGTGTCGCTGGCCCACGTGTCCAACGCGCTGGGGACGGTGAACCCGGTGCGCCAGATCGCGGAGCGCGCCCACGCCGTCGGCGCGGTGATGCTGGTGGACGGCGCGCAGTCCGCCCCGCACCTCCCGGTGGACATCCCCGCCCTGGGGTGCGACTTTTACGCATTCTCCGGACACAAGATGTGCGGCCCCACGGGAATCGGCGGGCTCTGGGGGCGGCGTACGCTCCTGGAGGCCATGCCGCCCTTCCTGGGCGGGGGCGACATGATCGACGTGGTGGAGCTGGAGGGCTCCACCTGGGCGGCGCTGCCCCACAAGTTCGAGGCGGGGACGCCGCACATCGCCGGGGCGGTGGGGATGGGCGCCGCCGCCGACTTCCTGGCGGGGATCGGGCGCGACGCGGTGTGCGCCCACGAGCGGGCGCTGGTGGGGTACGCCCTGGAGCGGCTGGCGGAGGTCCCCGACCTGCGGGTGTGGGGCCCGCGCGACCCGGCCGAGCGCTCCGGGGTGGTCTCCTTCACCCTGGCCGACATCCACCCGCACGACCTGGCGACCATCCTGGACGCCGAGGGAGTGGCGGTGCGGGCCGGACACCACTGCACGCAGCCGCTGATGCGGCGGCTGGGCGTCTCGTCCACGGCGCGCGCCTCGTTCTACCTGTACAACACCCCGGCCGAGGTGGACCGGCTGGCCGACGCGCTGCGGCACGCGCGCAAGCTGTTCGGCTATTAAGCGGCTGCACGTTGCCCTCGCTCGCGGAAAGGCTATAATGTCGGGACCTCCGCTCAACGCGCTCTACCAGGAGCTGATCCTGGACCACTACCGGCACCCCCGCAACCGGGGGGCGCTGGAGCATCCGGACGTGGAGATCCGGATGAACAACCCCACGTGCGGGGACGAGATCGTCCTCCACCTGCGGGTCCGGGACGGGATCGTGGAAGAGGTCCGCTTCGCCGGGCAGGGGTGCTCCATCTCGCAGGCCTCGGCCTCGATGATGACCCAGCAGCTCCGGGGGCACCCCCTGGCCGACGCCGACGCGCTGGCCGCCCGCTTCCGGGAGATGCTGCACGGGAGCGGGGAGGCGGCCCGGGACCGCGCGCTCGGCGACCTGCGCGCCCTGGCCGGGGTGGCGAAGTTCCCGGTGCGCGTGCGCTGCGCGATGCTCGCCTGGAACGCGCTGGAGGAGGCGGAGCGCCGGCTCCCCCCTTCCGAGACGGACCCGGCCCTGGAGGCCGGCTCGCACACATCCACCGTTCAAGACACGGGGCAGACAGAGAGTGACGCCTAACCACGGACCCGCGGGGGTCGCGCCGTACCAGCGGGTCGCCATCTTCATCGACGGCTGGAACTTCCGCTACGCCACCTACGAGTCGTTCGGCCTCCGCGTCGACTACACCAAGCTGCTCCGGTACTTCTCGGAGAGCGCCATCCTGGTGCGGGCCTACTTCTACACCGGCGAGTGGGACGACTCGGCCATCTCGCGCTACGTCCGCCTCAGCAACCCGGCCGACCCGCAGACCAAGCAGCGGGAGATGGAGCAGCAGCGCGACGGCGAGCGGGCGTTCTGGCGCTTCCTGAACCGCAACGGGTACCGCGTGGTGCGGAAGCCGGTGCGGGTGGTGCGCGCCGAGGAGGAGGACGTCGGGATCAAGGCCGACCTCGACCTGGAGCTGGCCATCGACATGCTCACCCTGGCCGACCGGGTGGACCGGATCATCCTGGTCTCGGGCGACGGCGACTTCGTCCCGCTGGTGGACGCGGTGGCCAAGCGCGGGGTGCGGGTGGCGGTGGTCTCCACCCAGAGCGAGGAAGCGTTCCGCAACGCCCGCTACCGGGCCAGCGACGACCTGCTGGACGCGGCCGACGAGTTCATCAGCATCGAGAGCATCCGCCGCTACATCGAGCGCGACCGCCCGGCGTACTCGGGGATCCGCCGCGACCCCCGGGAAAGCGCCGACGACAACCCGCCGTACCGGCGCGAGCCGCGCGAGTTCACCGACCAGCCCCCCTTCCGGCGCGACCCGCGCCCGATCGAGGACCGGGGCGACCGGATGCCGCCGGAAGCGCCCCCCTCGCGCCCGGTGCCGGGCGAGGACTGAGGCCGAAAACGGGATCTTGTTATGAGCGGGGCTCAGGGTGACATTGGAGCCCCGCTCGCTTTTGGGTGAAGATACGGGCGCGGTCGCTCCATACTCGCGGAGGAAACGCCGGATGAATGGAAACGGGCGCAGGGTCGCCATCGTGGAGGGGTGCCGCACACCGTTTGCCCGGTCGGGAACGGCGTTCCGCAACCTGTCGGCGGTGGAGTTGGGGAAGGTGGCGGTGCGCGAGCTGGTCTCCCGGACCGACCTGGACGTGAGCCAGGTGGACCACGTGGTCTACGGGACGGTGGTGCAGTCGGTGCAGGAGCCGAACATCGCGCGGGAGGTGACGCTGGGCGCGGGGATCCCCCCGTCGGTCCCGGCATTCACGGTGGGGCGGGCCTGCGCCTCGTCCAACCAGGCCATCACCTCCGGCGCGGAGCAGATCATGGCCGGGGTGGCGGACGTGGTGATCGCCGGGGGCGCCGAGTCGCTCACCGACGTCCCCATCCTCTTCTCGCCGGAGATGCGCAACGCCCTGGTGCGCGCCTCCAAAGCGCGCTCGCTGGGAGAGCGGGTCGCCGCCTTCGCCGCCATCCGTCCCAGGCACCTGGCCCCCATCACTCCAGCCATCGCCGAGCCCACCACGGGGCTGACCATGGGCGAGTCGGCGGAAAAGATGGCGCGCGAGAACGGGATCTCGCGCGAGGAGCAGGACCGCTGGGCGCTCCGCTCGCACCAGCTCGCCGCCGCGGCCACCGCCGACGGGAGGCTGACCCGGGAGATCGCCCCGGTCTTCGTCCCGCCGAAGTACGAGGAGGTGGTGACGCAGGACAACGGGATCCGCGCCGACACCTCGCTGGAAAAGCTGGCCGCGCTGAAGCCGGTGTTCGACCGGAAGTACGGGACCGTGACCGCCGGCAACGCCTCGCCGCTGACCGACGGCGCCTCGGCGGTGCTGCTGATGAGCGAGGAAAAGGCCAAGGCGATGGGATACGAGCCGCTGGGGTACATCCGCTCGTACGCCTACGCCTCGCTCGACCCCGGCGACCAGCTCCTGCAGGGCCCGGTGTACGCCGCCCCCGTGGCGCTGGACCGCGCCGGGATCTCGATGAAGGACATCGACCTTCTGGAGATCCACGAGGCATTCGCCGCGCAGGTGCTGTCCAACCTGCAGTGGTGGGACTCGGACCGGATCGCGAAGGAAAGGCTGGGGCGCGACAAGGCGATCGGGATCCCCCCCGAGGACCGGATCAACGTGATGGGCGGCTCCATCGCCATCGGCCACCCCTTCGGCGCGACCGGCGGCCGGGTGACGGTGACGCTGCTCAACGAGCTGAAGCGCCGCGGTGGGCAGTTCGGGATGGTGAGCGTGTGCGCCGCCGGCGCGATGGGATTCGTTATGATCGTGGAACGGGCGTAACAGGTACACGCGCGTAGTGCTCCCCTCTCCCAGCCATTGGGGGATCGAGGGGGCAGGCTGTGGGGGTGAGGGCCCGCCGCACGCCCCCACCCGGCGGCCCGAGAGCCGCCGCCCTCCCCCAATTCTGGGGGAGGGCTTTTTGTTTGCGGTTTATCGCTTTTCCACAAAGATGTTGCGAGGGAGACACGCCCGGCGGTTTGGGCGTGGCTCCCGTAGCGGACGGGGAGACTCGCGGCTGTATCGCGAGGCTCACCGGCCCCGCGGAAGAGACCGCGCTGTTTGCGGGCTCTGGAGCGGCCCCGCCACGCACCCATGGAGCCATTTAAATCCCTAAGTAAAACACACCGTAAACGACAACGCAACACCGTTGACATTTACTTACAAAATACATATATTTTCCCAAGCTGTCACGAAACAAGCGGAAGCCTGAACAACAGCCTGGACAAGGGGTCACACCAGCCGGTGCTCCGGCTGTAGTCTCTCTGCCTGCAACCCACTTCCGGGGCAGAGCTTTACCCACCATCCCCAGCGAGGAGGATGACCTCATGAACGACCCCAGGACTCCCTCGCGACGCACGCCCGCACCGGGCGTACAGCGGCCCTGCCCTCGCAAGCACCTCGAACGTGGTCCCGGAGACGCCCCTCCGCCCGC
>JAFAYN010000212.1 GCA_019240375.1 Gemmatimonadota bacterium | reverse complement strand
AGTCCCATGTCTGAGCGCCTCGCGCGCCGCCCGGGGCTGGTCCTGGCGCTGGCGCTGGTCACCGCGGCGAGCGCGGCGTGCACCGCCCGGGCGCAGAGCTGGCGCACCGTCAACTCCTCGCGCCAGGTGTGGGGCGAGAAGAACCTGAACGTGCAGGTGGAGTACGGCGCCGGGCGGCTGACGGTGGCGCCGGCCAGCCAGCCGCTCCTGTACCAGTTCCAGATGCGCTACGACGAGGACCGGGTGGCCCCCGTGACCACCTACGACCGCAGGACCGGGACGCTCCGCCTGGCGACGCAGCAGAACGACCGTCGGGGGAGCCGCAAGGTGTCGGACGAGGCGCGGGCCACGGTCAACCTCACGCGCGACGTCCCGCTCGCCCTGGACGTGAAGTTCGGCGCGGGGGAGGCGAACCTGGACCTGGGCGGGCTCTCGCTCCGGAACGTGCGGCTCGCAACCGGGGCCAGCGACACGAGGGTGTCGTTCTCCACCCCGAACCGGATCCCCGCCGAAGGGGTACGGATGGAGGCGGGGGCCGCGAGCTTCAGCGCCACGGGGCTGGGGAACACCCGCGCGGAGCGCTTCGAGTTCGAGGGCGGAGTCGGGGAGGCGACGCTGGACTTCAGCGGCGCGTGGGACCGGAGCGCTTCCGCTTCGGTGAAGATGGGGATCGGCTCGCTGACGCTGCGCTTCCCGCGGAGCGTCGGGGTGAAGGTGGTCAAGGACTCGTTCCTGACCAGCTTCGACGGCTCGGGGATGGTGAAGCGCGGCAACGCGTATTACAGCAGGAACTGGGACTCCGCTCCGAACAGGCTGACGGTCACGGTGGAAGCGGCGCTCGGCTCCATCGACATCGACTGGATCGATTCATAAAGGTAGGAGGCTCACATGATCGCTGCTCTGCTCACCCTGCTCGTCCTGGGGATCGTCGGCATCGTCGTCGTGGGGATCGTTCTCGCGCTGGTGGGCGCGGTGTTCGGGCTGGCGTTCGGAGCGCTGGGGCTCGCGTTCAAGGCGCTCCCCCTGCTGCTGGTCGGCTGGCTGGTGGTCAAGCTGGTCCAGCGGAAGAGCGGCGGCGGGTCGTACCGGCAGATCTCGGCCGCGGACCGGAAGTGGCTGGACTCGTAGGTTACAGGTTACAGGGGACAGGTTACAGCCCGCAACGACGAGGGCCGGCATCCACTGGGGTGCCGGCCCTCCTCTTTTTACAGACGATGGCGGGTCAGCGGGCGGCGGGGACGGCTTCCAGCTGCTCTAGCACCCGGCGCGCCACGTCGCGCAGCGCCATCCCGGCGGGCGACTCGGGCGAAGCGACCACCACCGGCTGCCCGGCGTCTCCCCCCTCGCGCACCTCCATCTCCAGCGGCACGTCGCCCAGGTAGGCGACTCCGGTCTGCTCCGCGACGCGGAGGCCGCCCCCCCGCCCGAAGATCTCGTAGCGCTCCCCGCAGCAGGGGCAGATGAAGCCGCTCATGTTCTCCACCACCCCGAGGACGCGGGTGTTGGTGCGCTCGAACATGCGGATCCCGCGCGTCACGTCGCCGGTGGACACGTCCTGCGGCGTGGTCACCATGACCACTCCGTCCACGTTCACCGTCTGCACCAGCGAGAGCTGCGCGTCGCCGGTTCCCGGGGGCATGTCCACCACCAGGTAGTCCAGCTCGCCCCACTCCACCTGCTCCAGGAACTGCTTGAGGATCCCGGCGATCATCGGCCCGCGCATGATGGCGGGCTGCTGCTCTTCCAGGAGGAAGCCCAGGCTCATCAGGCGGACGCCGTGAGCCACCAGCGGCTCGATCTTCTCCGCCCCCTTGGCCCCGGTGACGCTGGGCTTGCGCCGCTCCCCGAACATCAGCGGGATGTTGGGGCCGTAGATGTCGGCGTCCAGCAGCCCCACGCGGTGCCCCTCGGCGGCGAGCGAGGCGGCCAGGTTGGTGGCGACGGTGCTCTTCCCCACCCCACCCTTCCCGGAGCTGACCGCGACCACCCGGCCCACCGTAGGGAGGAGGTCGGGGTTCGGCGTCGGCGCGGGGACGTTCCCGGGGCGCAGCGGCGACTTGGACTTCGGCGCGGGCGCGCTCCCGCCCGTGGCGGCCGGGAGCGAGATGTCGATTTTGACCTTCCCCACCCCCTCCACCGCCTCGGCCGCGGCGCGCGCCTGGCGGACCAGGGTACCGGGGTCGTCGGGCTGCAGGACGAAGCGGAAGCGGACGACCCCGTCCTCCAGCACCTGGAGGTCGCGCACCCGCCCGGAAGAAACGACGTCGTCGCCGGTCTGCGGATGTACGACCCCGGCGAGGGCGGCGGCCACCCGGCGCAATATCTGGTTGCTGTCCACTTTCTCCGTTGTTCCTCTCTGATCCGGCGGGCCGGATACAAAAAACCGACGCCCCGGGGGAGCGTCGGCCGTTGTGGCGGAAGGGCGCGCCTAAATCGCCTGGACCTCGCGGACCTCGGGGACCACGGCCTTGATGCGCCGCTCGATCCCCTGCTTCATGGTCAGCGTGGAGATCGGGCACGAGCTGCACGCGCCCATCAGCCGGACCTGGACGATCCCCTCGTCGTCGTCGAAGCCCACCAGCTCGACGTCCCCGCCGTCCGAGCGCAGGGCCGGACGGATGGTGTCGAGCGTGTCCTCGATCTTTTCGCGGATGGTCATCGATCGCCCGGGCACGGAAGGTAAATCGCGCGTTTCCAACGCCGAAATCTAGGCAGGAGGCGCGGGGGGGTCAAGGCGAAGGGGCCAGCTCCGGGGGTGGCGCGGCGGCCCGGGAGACGGATAGAATTACGCCCTTCACTCAGACCGAGGAGACCGTGATGAACAACTCCATACCGCAGGTTCCGGCGCCGGTCAACGAGCCGGTCCTTTCCTACGCACCCGGGACCCCCGAGCGCGCGGAGCTGAAGGCGGCGCTCGACCGCATGGCGGGCGAGCAGATCGAGATCCCGCTCATCATCGGCGGGCGCGAGGTGCGCACCGGCGACACCCAGACCGCGGTGATGCCGCACGACCACGGGCACGTGCTCGCCACCTGGCACAAGGCCGGGGAGGCGGAGGTGCGCGCCGCGGTGAAGGCGTCGCTCGACGCGCAGCGGGAGTGGGCGCACTGGCCCTGGGAGGACCGGCTGGCGGTCTTCCTCCGCGCCGCCGACCTGCTCGCCGGCCGCTGGCGCCAGACGGTCAACGCGGCGACCATGCTGGGGCAGAGCAAGACGGCGCACCAGGCGGAGATCGACAGCGCCTGCGAGCTGATCGACTTCTTCCGGTTCAACGCCCACTTCGCACGGCAGATCTACAGTGAGCAGCCGATCTCCGGCCCGGGGATGTGGAACCGCCTGGACCACCGCCCGCTGGAAGGGTTCATCTACGCGGTCACCCCGTTCAACTTCACCTCCATCGCGGGGAACCTCCCCACCGCCCCGGCGATGATGGGGAACGTGGCGGTCTGGAAGCCGGCGAACACGGCGGTCTACAGCGGCTACTACCTGATGAAGCTGCTGCAGGAGGCGGGGCTCCCGCCGGGCGTGGTCAACTTCGTCCCGGGGGAGCCGGTCCGCATGACGGAGCTGCTCCTGGGCGACCGGAACCTGGCCGGGATCCACTTCACCGGCTCCACGGCGGTCTTCCAGTCCATCTGGAAGACGGTGGGCGAGCGGATCTCCACCTACCGCACCTACCCGCGGCTGGTGGGGGAGACGGGCGGCAAGGACTTCATCCTGGCGCACGCCAGCGCCGACGTCCAGGCGCTCGCCGCCGGGATCGTGCGCGGCGGCTACGAGTTCCAGGGGCAGAAGTGCAGCGCCGTCTCACGCGTGTACGTCCCGGAGTCGATCTGGCCGGAGCTGCGCGAGCTGACCGTGGGG
>JAFAYN010000132.1 GCA_019240375.1 Gemmatimonadota bacterium | reverse complement strand
GGCAGGGGACGACCACCGAGAGCGGGTTGCGGCCGTTGGCGCCGCCCACCGCGCGCACCGCCTTCGGGTCGCCGATGCGGCGCGCCAGCTCGGCGTAGCTGATCGACTCGCCGAAGGGGATCCCGCGCAGCTCCTCCCACACGCGCCGCTGGAATGGCGTCCCGGCGGGCGCCAGCGGCAGGTCGAACTCCGTCCGCTCCCCGGCGAAGTACCCGTCGAGCTGTTCCCGCGCCGCGGCGAAGGGGGCGTCGTCGCGCCGCCAGCCGTCGCCCATGCGGGGGCCGTGGCGGTGCTCTTCCATGAACACCCCCGTCAGCGCCTCCCCGTCGGAGGTGAGGAGGAGCGCGCCGAGGGGGGAGTCGAGACGGGTGTAGAGGACGGTTCCGTTCATTGGGCTTCCTCCAGAGTGTGCGAGGGCGCGGAAGGGGCCGCGCCGAAGGTCCACAGATAGAGCGCGGCGTAGGCCCGCCAGGGGCGCCACCGCTCGGCGTCGGCGCGGAGGCGCGCGGCGGATGCACCGCCCCACGCCTTCCGCAGTCCCAGGTCGCCGTGGGGAAAGGCGTCGGGCCAGTGCAGCGCCCGCATCGCCACGTACTGCGCCGTCCACTCGCCGATGCCGGGGATGGCGCGCAGGCGCTCCATCGTCCGCTCCACGTCGGCGCCCGGCTCCAGCCGCACACCGTCCTCCGCCACGGCGCGTGCGAGCGCCACCACCGTCGCCGCCCGGGCGCGGGTGAGGCCGAGCGCGGCCAGCTCCTCCGGTTCTACGGCGGCCATGTGCTCGGCGGACACGGGAGAGCGGGTCAGGGCGGGGTGCCCGGTCTCCAGCGGCTCCCCGAACGCCGTGGCGATGCGTCCGGCCAGGGTGGTGGCGGCGCGGACGCTCACCTGCTGCCCGAGCACCGCGCGCATCGCCAGCTCGAAGCCGTCCACGCACCCGGGGACCCGTAGCCCCGGCTCGCGGCGCACCCGCGGCGCCAGGGCGGAGTCGGCGGACAGGTGCGCGGCGATCGGCTCCGGCTCGGCATCCAGGTCGAACAGGCTCTTGAGCCGCGCCAGCAGCGGCATCAGCACCGGCGCCAGGCCGAGCGAGACCCGCACACGGAGCGCATCCGCGCCCCGCGCAGGCTCCACGGCGATCCACCCGCGGCACCCGTCCAGCGCGACGGTGCGCAGGTATCGGTCGCCCTCCACCGCTTCCACCCCCGGCGTCGCACGCCCGGCCAGGTAGGCGAGGAGCGCTCCCCAGGCCAGCGGCGGACGGTACGCCAGCGTCAGCGCGAGCGTCCCTTCCGCGGCTTCCGCCTCGGCGCGGGTGCGGCGCAGCGCGGTGGGGTTGAGGCGGTAGCGCTCTCGGAAGAGCGCGTTGAAGCGGCGGATGCTGCGGAAGCCGCTGGCGAAGGCGACCTGGGTGACCGGGAGCGCGGAGTCGGTGAGGAGCCGCTTCGCCAGGAGGAGCCGGTGCGTCTGCGCCAGCTCCAGCGGCCCCACCCCGAACTCGCGCGCCAGCGCCCGGCGCAGCTGCCGCTCGCCCACGTGGAGCTCGGCGGCGAGCGCGTCCACCCCGCGCCCGTTGAGCGCCCCGGCCGCGATCCGCGCCGCCGCCGCCGCCGCGAGGCGCCCCGTGGCGTCCACGATGGCCCGCCCCGGCGCCAGCTCCGGCCGGCAGCGCAGGCAGGGGCGGAACCCCTCCTGCTCGGCGGCGGCCGGGGTGGTGAAGTAGCGGCAGCGGTCGGCGCCGGGACGGCGGGCGCGGCACACCGGGCGGCAGTAGACGCCGGTGGTGGTCACCCCCACGAAGAACACGCCGTCGAAGCGGGTGTCGCGCGCGCTCAGGGCACGGTAGCAGGTATCCGGGTCGAGGCTCATGGTCGCGGGTGCGGGCTCCGGGTGTCGGTGCGGCTCACGGGAAGGAATCTAGCGACCTCCAGCGGGCGCGTCTCGCCGTTTTCGGACATCGAAGCGAGGGCGGGATTTGAGGACGGGCGGCCCGGCGCGTATACTGTGGAAAAACCATTTCCTTCCCTCCTCCCGTCGTCCCGCCCATGATCCGCGCCCTCCTGCTCGCGCTGCTCCTGCTGTGCGTCGCTCCCGTCCACGCGCCCGCCCAGGGCGTCGCCGCCGCCGACCCGCGGGTGGAGGCCGCGATCCCGGCTGCGGCTCGAGCGCGTCCCGGGGTGCGGCTCGACCCGGAGGCGGCGACGCGCGCCTACCTCGCCACCGTCCCGCCGGCGGAGCGCGCCCGGTCCGACGCCTACTTCGAGGGCGGGTACTGGATCCGGCTGTGGAGCTTCCTGCTGAGCGCGGCGGTCCTGCTCCTGGTGCTGGCCGCCGGCTGGTCGCGGCGGATGCGCGACCGGGCGGAGCGGATCACCCGCCGCCGGTCGCTGCAGGTGTTCGTCTACTGGGTGCAGCTCGCGGCGGTGACGACGCTGCTCGGCTTCCCGCTCGACGTCT
>JAFAYN010000067.1 GCA_019240375.1 Gemmatimonadota bacterium | reverse complement strand
CCCCCGCTCCCCGTGCGCGGCAGGTTCGTCGGCATGTACGCCCCGTTGAGCCGCACGCCGAACATCGGCGTCGCCCAGTAGGTGGCCTGCGCCCCGAAGATCCCGCTGAAGCCCGGCTTGTATCCGTCGTCGTTGATCTCGAACCAGCTGCTCGTGTACGCCCCACCCGCGTAGACTCCCAGGTCGAACAGACTCGCCCGCGGATTCATCATCTCCTGCGCCTGCGCCTCACGTCCCGTCCCCGCCACCACCAGGGCAGCCGCCAGGGCGGATGTCAGCAATCGTTTCATCGAGTCCTCTCCACACCAGGGTTGGATGCGTCGCATCCCATCCGGGAACGCGACCTTTCCTGCGGGCACTCCGTGCCGGCCGTGCCGACCGATCGATCGCCTTCTCGTGCGGGCTCACCTCCTTGAGCTTCCTGTCCGCCGATCAAGCGCACGGCCCGCGCGACCCGGATCCCTCCTCCCGCCGGAGGGCCGGACCCGCGCGCCGTGTCCTACAGGGGAGGGGCCGCGAAGGCCGCCAGGGTCGCGCCGAGGGCGGCACCGTAGACCAGGTGCCCGAGCACGATCCCGGCGGGCGTCCCCCGCCCCCACTCCAGCCCCAGCCGCCCGGGCGCCGGGACGGAGCCGTTCTTCACGCAGGCGCTGACCTTCCCCAGCGAGGGGAGGAGCGCCACCACCGCGACTCCCTGCACCACTCCGAGCAGCGCCCCGCTTCCCAGCGAGGGGCCGCCCATCCCGCGCATGACGGCGGCGTACAGCCAGGCCAGGAGCGAGGTGCCGACCAGGAAGAGCACGAGCAGCCCCAGGCTTTCCGCCAGCGGGATCCGCGGGTTGTTCACGAAGAAGCACCCGACCTGCGCCGCGGGGCTGAACTCCGTCCACCCGAAGCTGCGGAAGAGGCGGAGGGCCGCCGCCGCCAGCGTGGTGGCGACGAAGCCGGCCCAGAGGATCGCGCTCCAGCCGGTCGCCATCCGCCTACGCGCCCGGCTCGACGGTGGCCGCCGTGATCCCGCCCGGCACCGGCTCCACCACCTCGCGCCGCTGGTCGCGCCCCGAGGTGACCGGGGGAAGCACGTCGTCGGCGACGGTGCGGAGCGCCCGGTTGAAGATCACGTCCGAGACGCCCTCGGGGATCACCATGGTTTCCAGGTACAGCTCCACCGCGTCGGCGAGCTGCATCTCGTCCGCCAGCGCCTTGGCGAAGATCAGCGAGTTCTCCACGTGCGTCCGGAAGATGTCGTCCTCGGCGCGCGCGCCGGCCAGGTTGATGCGGTGGCGGAGGTCGTCGTGCACGCGCCCCTTGATGCGCCGCCGGACCCGCGAGAACACCGCGTCGAAGCGACCGCCGCCCGAGATCTCGGTGTCCGGCGCGTCGTCCTGCTCGTCGCGCGCCTCGCCCAGCCCCTCCAGGTCCAGCTCGGACACGTCGGGGAGGCCGGCGCGCTTGCCGAGGGCGGCCAGCGAGCGGCTCCCCACGTTGCGGGCCTGCTCCGGGGTGAGCCGCAGGACCCGGACGTAGATGTCGAGCGCGGAATCGAAGGGGAGCTGGTCGGACACCAGGTCCACGAGCGCGAGGACGTGCCGGACGTGGGTGCTGAGGAGGCGCTCCTGGCAGACCGCCGTGGTGAGATCGATCTGTCGCTGCAGCGTGCGCGACTGGTTGCGATTGAGTGCCACTTACGTCACCTCCCCGTGTCGTTCAGCCCTGGCCGGGCGTGGTTGCGCGATCGATTCCGTGGTGGAGCATGCCGTCTCCGCCGTGCCGCTGGGTGCAAGTTCCATTCCCCGGACCGGCGGTTTCGGCGCCACGACGCCGTTTCCGGGCACAAAAAAAGATCGGACCGCGGGAAGCGGTCCGATCTTTTTTCCGTCCGGCCGGGGCCGCGCCGGGATCAGCGCGGCGCGGCGGGCTGCGTCGCGGGCGCCGGGGCCGGCGTCACAGGGGCCTGCCCCGTGGGGGCGGGCGCCTGCGTGGCCGGAGCCGTCGCGCCGCCGGCCGGGGCGGAGGTGGCCGGAAGCCGCGGGGCGCTCACCGGGGCGCCCGTGCTCCCGCCCTCGCGCAGGATCGAGGTCTTGCGCTGCGTCCCACCCACCGACATCAGCGACAGGACCAGCGCGAGCACCAGGAAGATCCCCCCGGTCCACCACGTCGCCTTGGTGAGGAGCGTGGTCGCCTGCCGGCTTCCGAAGAGCGTGTCCGTGCCGACGCCACCTCCCATCGCCGCGAGCCCGCCGCCCTTGCCGGACTGGAGGAGCACCACGGGGATCAGGACGAGTGCGTCGAGAATCAGCAGAACCAGGAGGAGATAATACACGGGCGTACTCGGTGGGGGTGGAAAACCGGGAAGCTGTGAAACTTACGGAATCCCGCGCCCCTGTCAACCCGGGGCGCAGATCGCCGCGTGCCCGGAAGGGTCCAGGCTCGCCCCGCCCACCAGCACCCCGTCCACGTTGGCCGCGGCCAGCAGCTCGGCGACGTTGTCGGGCTTGACGCTCCCGCCGTACAGGACGGGGACCTCCGCGGCGCGCTCCGCCCCGAACGCCTCCGCGAGCTGCGCCCGGATGGCGGCATGCATGGCGGCGGCGTCCTGCGGGGTGGCGGTTTCGCCGGTGCCGATGGCCCACACCGGCTCGTAGGCGATCACCAGCGAATCCGTGCGATCGGCCGGGTAGGTGCCGAGCACCGCGTCGAGCTGCTCGCGCACGGTGGCCTCGGCGCGCCCTGCCCGCCGCTCGTCCAGCGTTTCCCCCACGCACAGCACCGGCACCAGCCCGGCGGCCAGCGCCGCCGCGACCTTGCGCGCCGTTTCCTCGCTGGTCTCGCCGAAGAGGTGGCGGCGCTCGCTGTGCCCCACCAGCACGAACTCGGCCCCGGCCTCCGCCGCCATGGGGGCGGAGATCTCGCCGGTGAAGGCGCCGCTCCGCTCCCAATGGATGTTCTGCACCCCCAGGCGAATGTCGGGCCGCCCCGCCGTGGCCTCGCGCGCCGCGGCGAAGGAGAGCGCCGGGGGGAAGAAGACCAGCGTGCGATCGTCCGCGGGCTGGTGCCGGGCCAGGAAGTCGGCGAAGAACTCCGCCGTGGCGGCCGGGCCCTTGTTCATCTTCCAGTTGGCCGCGAGGACCGGCTTCACGATCGCCATCAGGCCCCCGCCCGGTCGGAAAGGGCGGCCACGCCCGGGAGGGTCTTCCCTTCCAGGAACTCCAGCGAGGCGCCGCCGCCGGTGGACACGTGCGAGATCCGCTCGGCGAGTCCCAGCTCCGCCACCGCCGCCGCCGAGTCGCCCCCGCCGATCACGCTCACGGCACCGCCGTCTGTGGCGTCCGCCACCGCCCGCGCCACTTCCTCGGTCCCCTTCGCGAACTCGGGGATCTCGAACACTCCCATCGGCCCGTTCCAGAGCACCGTCTTCGCGGAAGCGACGATCCCGCGGTACTCCGCCACCGTGGCCGGGCCCACGTCCAGCACCGAGCGGTCGGCCGGGATCGCGTCGCACCCCGTCACCGAGGTCTCGGCGCCGGCCTCCATCCGCGCCGCTACCACGCAGTCGGTGGGGATCACCAGCTTGTCGCCGGAGGTGCGCAGCAGCTCGCCCGCCAGCTCGACTCGGTCGTCCTCCACCAGCGAGGTCCCGGTCTGCAGTCCCATGGCGCGGAAGAAGGTGTTCGCCATGGCGCCGCCGATCAGGAGGCGGTCCACCTTGGGGAGGAGGTTCTGGATGACGTCGATCTTGCCGGAGATCTTGGCCCCGCCGATGATGGCGACGAAGGGACGCGCGGGCTCCTCCAGCACCCGCCCCAGGAACTCCAGCTCCTTTTCCATCAGCAGCCCCGCGACCGCCAGCTTCCCCTCCCCCTTCATCACCTCCACCACGCCGGCCGTGGAGGCGTGCGCCCGGTGCG
>JAFAYN010000528.1 GCA_019240375.1 Gemmatimonadota bacterium | reverse complement strand
CGAGCGCGCCGCGTGCAGCGCGGCCGCGGCGCGCAGCCGGGCGAACCGCGCGAGGGCGAGAGGAAGCTGCGCCCAGGTGATCATCACGTACCGACCGCCCTCACTGCGCTCCAGCAGGATGGGCGCATCGTGGCGCAGCGTCACGGGCAGCAGGTACTCGCTGCGGAACGCCTGTCCCACCAGGTGCGCCAGCGCCCCAGCCAGCACTACCAGCGCACCGATCGCCAGCACCGACACCGTATATGTCATGGTGGCTCTCCCGCGTTCAGGTGGCACGTCGGGCCATCGGGCCCGATGCTCCATGAGGCCAGAGTCGTGCCACCGGGACAGACTGCCAAGCCACTGTCGATATGGCGGTTAGGAGTGTCATTCCGACCCACCCGGATCCGGTCCGGCGGGCATGCGTGATGCAGCGGCTTCCGGGTACATGGCCGGTCGTCGCGGGCCTGGCGGGGAACGGCCGCCGGTCCGCGGTTCCTCAACCGTTCGCCAACAGGAGAAGCGTATCGGGAGGTGAACCATGCGAAACGTCCTCGTCGTCACCCTTTCCCTCGCGGCCCTGCTCGGCGCAGCGCACGCGCACGCCCAGACCCAGCCCCGGCAGGACCCCGATCCCCAACCCACGCGCAGGACCGACGGTGCGCGCGCACTGGAGTACTTCGTCGCCCGCAACCGGATGGCGCTGGGGAGCGGCACCACAAAGCTGGACGGCTTCGGCGGGCGCATGATGTGGTCGCTGGCCTCCACCACGGCCCCCCTCGGGTCGCGCGCCTGGCTGGGCGGCTACGTGGTCCACACCCCGGAGGACGAGAACGACGCGGCGATGTGGCACTACGGGGTGCAGACGGACCTGAGAGTGGCGAGGGAGCCGCTGGCCGGGAGGGTGGCTCCGCTCGTATCGCTGGGGGTGGGAGCCGTGCGGGTGGCGGAGCCGGTACGGCAGCTCGTCCCGGCCTTGAAGCCAATGGTGGAGCTGGGGCCGGACGGGAGGATGGGAGAGTTCGCTCCCCGCTCGGCCGTCGTGGGGCGCAGGGAGCTCGACACGCGCACTAGCCTGTCGGTGGTGCCGGGGGTTGGGGCGAGGGTGCGGCTGGTGCCGGGACTGGACTTCCGCAGCGACGTGCGGATGCTGATCGACTTCCGTGACCGCACCACTCGCAACCTGGAGGTGTCCGGCGGGATCAGCGTTCCGGTGTGATTCAGGTCACGCCCCCATCGGGCGGCCTGAGAGCCGCCACCTTCCCCAATTCTGGGGAAGGCGGTACGGCTGGGTAAAGCAAAGGGTCGGCGTCCACGTGGATGCCGACCCTTCGCTGTTGTTGCCGTTTCCTGCTGTTCCCGCAAGATGTTGCGGAGGGAGACGCGCCCGGCGGTTTGGGCGTGGCTCCCGTAGCGGTCGGGGAGACTGCCGGCTGTATCGGCAGGCTCACCGGCCCCGCGGAAGAGACCGGCGGCTGTTTGCCGGGCTCTGGAGCGGCCCACACGCTCCAAAATCCACGAAAAACAGCGATCCCTAAAACCCCGCCGGAAGCGCCGCCGGTGCCATCTCGTGCAGAGGCGCCGTCTCGACAACCTCGCGACGAGAGCCCTTACCACCCACGGGACTCGCCCCCCGCGCCCCTAGCACCTTCGCCGCATAGCCGTTGGCCGGATCCCCCCCCGCCGCACGGATGCGCGTCACCGTCCCGATGCCACGATTGTACGCGTGCAAAGCCTCGGGGACGTTGCCGTCGTAGTGGCGCAGCAGCTCGCCCATGTACCGGAACCCCAGCCGCAGGTTGGTTTCCCGGTGAAAGATCTCCTCGCGCGTGATCCCCGGCCGCAACCCGGCCGCCGTCGCGGGCATCAGCTGCGTCAGCCCGAGCGCCCCCACCGGGCTCACCGCGTGCTCGTTGAACTCGCTCTCCACCCGCACCAGCCGGAACCCCAGCTCCGGGTCGAGCCCTTCGGCATCGGCCGCGTCGTAGATGTCCTCCGCCATCTGAACGGAGATATCGTAGCGCGCCGCGTACCGGGCCACCTGCGCCCGCCGCGCCTCGGCCGAGCGGGTCAGCGCCAGCGCCTCGCGGAGCGCCTTCCAGGCGCCGTGCGCCACCCGCCGCGTGGGCGGGAAAACCGCGATCAGCGCGAACACCAGCACCAGCCCCGCGAGCTGACGCAGGTCACCGGCGGCGGAGCGCAGCGAGGGAATCCCCCGCGCGAGGCGCTTGCGGGAGCGGGGACGGCGGGCCGGGGCTTTGCGCCGGGCCGGCGAGCGCCCGGCGGGGCGGCGTCGGTCGGGGGACTGCGGCAGAGGGACCTCCGAAGAGCGTGGATCGGTACGGCGGTTCCGGCGGACGAGCGGAAAGGGAATCTAACACCCTCCCCCGCCGCCGGTCACGGGCGGGGCACCGTCGCGGTGGTAGGAGCGGCGGAATCGGCCGACGCGGACCGGACGGTGCGCGGGGCCAGGCACCGCACGTCCCTCGGCCCGTTCTGCAGCACCATGAAGTCGATCACGTTGGTCACCCCGGACACCAGTCCCGCGTTGGTCATGGCGCACTGCAGGGCGCCGAGCCCCACCACGTTGCCGTACAGCGACACCGTGCTCCCCTTCACCTCGGCGCGGAGCTGGCCGGAGCGCAGCGAGGGCTCGGCGGCCAGACGGGCTTCCACCTCGCGGCGGATGCGCAGGTCGTCGGCGGGGTTCACGGGGACGGCCGGGGCCCGCCCGCCGCCCAGGAGCCCGCAGGCGGGGAGCGCGAGCAGGGCCAGGAGCGGGAGCGCGCGTCGTCGCCGCGCCCATGTCCTCGCCGAGCCCCGTCTCCCGCTTCCCGTTCGCCTCATCTCGTCCCCCGTCGTCGGATCGCCGCCGCGCCGCGCGAAACCCCTGTCGTCCCGGGGCCGTAGTGCCCGGAAGCGGCGGGCCGCGCGGATCGGCGGCCCCTGAAGCAATCGCCAGGCCAGTGCCGGCCCGGAACCGCGGGCCGGGCGCTGTGCACCGGACCGACTCCCTCGCTATCTTTCCTCCATGCGACGCTACTTCGAGACTTCCCGGAGCCACACCTACTCGCTCCTCCTCGCCATCCCCCTCCTCCTCCTGTACGAGGCCGGGGCGGCGTGGGTGTCGACCACCCAGAAGGTCCCCCTGCGCAACGGCGCCGACGTCCTCCTCCGCGCCCTCCTCTCGATGGGGGGGATCCACACCACCGTCGGCTTCACCGTCGTGCTGGTGGTGGCGGCGGGGCTGGTGGTGATCGCCGAGTGGCGCCGGAAGCGGATCGCCCGGATCGAGCCGGGGATCTTCGTGGGGATGCTGGCGGAGAGCGCGCTGTACGCCACCCTCTTCGGGATGGTGGTGGGGACCGCCACGCAGTGGGTGCTGACCGGGGGAGGGCTGCACCTGTCGGCGGGGACCGGGGTGATGGGGACGCTCCCGCGCTCGGAGGGGATCGTCCTGTCGCTGGGCGCGGGGATCTACGAGGAGCTGCTCTTCCGCGTCGTCATCGCCGGGGGACTGTTCGTCCTGTTCCGCTCGGGCGGGCTGCAGCGGACGCGCTCCGGGGTGTTCGCGGCCATCCTGTCGGCGCTGGCCTTTTCGGCCTTCCACTACATCGGCCCGTACGGCGACCCGTGGGAGCTGTCGTCGTTCACCTTCCGCTTCCTTTCCGGGCTCGCCTTCAGCGTCCTGTTCCTGGTGCGCGGCTTCGGGATCGCGGCGTGGACGCACGCCCTGTACGACGTCTTCCTCCTGCTCGCGCGGGGCGGGTAGTCCCTTCCGGCCGTCGCCGGGGGGTGGTAGCTTTGGGCTCGCTCCACCCCCTCTATCCACCGCGAGGTCGCATGGACGGCGAGTCGGCTTTCTACACTCCCAGCGAGGCCCGCAACCTCACCGACGTCATGGACATCATCCGCTCGGGGCGCGAGGAGATCCTCCGCGACTGGGTGGAGCGCGTCCGCGACAACCAGGCGGTGCAGAGCGGGCAGGCGCTCAGCGAGCCCCTCCTCCTCGACCACATGCCCCAGCTCTTCGACGCCATCGCCGACCGCCTCACGGTGGGACGCTCGCGCCAGGACGCGGAGCAGTTCGCGGCCATCCACGGCTTCGCCCGGCGCCTCAGCGGGTACAACATCGCCGAGACGGTGCTGGAATTGCTGATGTTCCGGCGCGCGATCTGGGCGCACCTCACCGCCGTGGGTGCCCGCGCCGAGGGGGCCTACGCGGCGATGGAGCAGATCGACGGGATGGTGGACCGGGCGGTCCTTTCCAGCCTGCAGGCGTTCCTCGACCCGCACGCCCGGATGCTGGAGCGCCGCCCCAACGGGACCGCCGCGACGGAGGCGTAGCGCGGGGATCCCGGGACGCGCCCGGCGGGTAGCAGGGCGGAGCGGCGGAACGACACAGGTATCACGGAGGGATGCGCATGCGCCGGTGGCTGAACCGTTGTGGCTGGACCGCTCCCGCGCTCCTGGCCGCTCTGGCAGGGTGCGGGGACGACGGGACCGGCACCCGCGCCCTGACCCCGGACGAGGTGGGCGGGAACTACCGGATCTGCTCGCTGGTGTTCACCCCCGAGGGCGGATTCCCGGCGGCCGTCGACATCCGCGCCGCGGCGATGAACACCGGCGCCGACGCCACCGTCCCGCCGCGCCTGACGCTGAGCCGGGTGCAGAACGAGTTCGAGGTGGAGTACACCCCGCGTACCGACGTCCTCCCCCGCCGGCTGGGACACGTCTACTCGACCAGCGATGAAACGGTGACGCTGGAGTTCGACGCCGCGGCCAACGCCATGACCTCGCTCCTCCTCCCGCCCCGGCTGGAGCTGACCTTCCAGGAGAGCCCGCGGGAGCTGCGGATCTCCTCGGCGCACGCCCGGCACCTGGTGTCCAAAGCCGACTACGAATTCCTTGCGGGGCGCAGCTACCCCAACGTGGCGCCGCAGGTGGTGGGCGAGCTTTCCGGCCGCTTCGCCACCGGCCCCTGCTAGGATCCGTTCCGGCGCACCGTACCGGAGTGAGGGACCCGGGTCCGCGCCGACGAGTCACGGCCGGACCCGGATGCGTTGAAGGGCTCCGCGAGCTATCCTGACGACCATGAACCGATTCTTTCTTTCCCTTTTCAGCGCCCTCCTCCTGGCCCCCGCGCTCCTCGCCGCGCAGGAGGCGCCGCCGCGCGCGGAGGGGTGGGACGATCCCCGCGCCCTGGAGATGATCCGGCGCGCGCAGCTCCGCCGCACCGAGACCAACACCGACACCGCGATGTCCAGCTACCAGGCGGACGCTCGCGGCTACGTGTACTTCTACCTGGACCGCCGCGATACGGGCGAGCGCACCCTGGTGAAGACCGACCAGGTGGCGCTGGACGTCTTCTGGAAGGCGCCCGCCTTCGCCAAGCAGCGGATCATCGGGCTGCGCGACGAGAAGAAGCTCCCCACCCAGATCCACTACCACCTGGACCACCTGAGCGTGGTGCAGGACAACTTCGGCGACCGGATCCGCCTGGGCGACGGCGACGAGGTGCGCGACGTCCTCCACCCGGCCGCGCCGGGAGCGGAGACGTTCTACCAGTACCGTGTGGCCGACTCGCTGACCATCCGCCTCCCCGGCGCGGCGGAGCCGCTGCGCGTGTACGAGGTGCAGGTCCGCCCGCGCGACCTGGGGCACCCGGCCTTCCTGGGCTCGGTGTACGTGGAGCAGCGCCGCGGCGACCTGGTGCGGATGGACTTCACCTTCACCCCCTCGTCGTACATCGACAGGTACCTGGACTACATCAACATCTCGCTCGACAACGGGCTCTGGCGGGAGCGCTTCTGGCTTCCCAACCAGCAGCGGGTGGAGATCCGCCGCCAGCTCCCTGAGCTGGACTTCCCCGCGGGTGGCGTGATCCGGGCGACGATGCACGTGTCCAACTACCGCTTCAACGAGCAGTTCCCCCCCGGGCTCTTCGCGGGTCCCAAGGTGGTGGCCGTGCCGAAGGAGCAGCGCGAGAGCTTTGCCTTCGAGAAGGGGATGTACGAGGAATTGCGCGAGGAGGGGATCGGTCCCAGCACCGAGCTGGCCGAGGTGCGCCGGCAGGCCGAGCAGCTTGCCCGCGCGCGCCTGCTCAGCGGGCTCCCCGGGGTGCGGCTGGACGTCGGCACCGCCTCGGGGACGCTGCGCTACGGCCGGGCGGAGGGGCTGGTGCTGAGCGCGGGGCTTTCCGCCCACCCGTCCGAGACCTTCTCGGCCCGCTTCCGCGGCGGGTACGCCTTCGGGGCGGCGCACCCGCTGGCCGAGGCGCGGCTGGAGGAGCGCTCGCTCCGCACCACCCTCGGGGCCGCCGCCTTCCTCAACACCCCGCGCGACG
>JAFAYN010000517.1 GCA_019240375.1 Gemmatimonadota bacterium | reverse complement strand
ACGGCAACCCGGCCGCAGCCCCGTTTCCACCCGCGACGCTCTGCGGGCTCTGGTTGATCTTGTAGGTGAGCCCCAGGTTGGCGCGGAGCTTCCGGTCCACGTCGCCCAGGAACTCGGGGCGGTTGGCCCAGGTGAACCCGATCAGTGCCGAAGACTGGTCGGAAAGGCGGCGCGTATAGAAGAGCGTGGCTACGAGCCGGTTCTGCCGGATCGGGTCGTCCCGGGTGAAGTCGTACTTCGCCTTGACGTCCATGCGGTCGCGGTTCTCCCCGTCCTCCGCGTTGCCGAAGTAGGCCCCGTACCCGCCACTCAGGGCCAGGGCCGTCGCGGTGCCGAGCGCGAGATCCACCGAGTCTTCCGGGAGGCGGACGTGCCAGGCGCTCCGCCGCGTGAAGTCCACCTGGGCCCATACGCGGTCGGCGCGGGCCAGGGAGCCCTTCACGCCGCGGTTCCGCACGTACGTGGCGAGGCACCTGGCCCGGATGTCCTGTCCGCAGTGGTGGCGGAGTCCGTTCATGTTCGCGAAGCCCATCTCGTAGCGCACGGTCCCCATCCACTCGTCCGGGCCCACCACGTCGCGCCTCGTCCTGTACTCCCAGTTGGCGTTGATCTGCGGCTGGTTGTTGACGAGTTGGGCCAGGTGCAGGAATCCCGACGAGCGGATGCGCTGCTCCGCCATCTGGAGGTCGCGCATAGTCGAGCCCGCAATGCTGGAGATGGCGGTCTCGATGCTGTCTTGGATCGCGGGGGTGAAGCAGTCGAAGCGGACCTCCCCCACCCCCACTCCAGTCACGCACTCCGGCGCACCGGCCCTCCCTGGAGCAATGACGTTTGCTGACCCTGCGCGGACCAGCGCGTCCAGCCGCATGCGGAAATTCAGCTGCTTCTGGTTGGCGCGGTCCTGAGGACTCAGGTTGGTGCCGTACGGCTCCAGCAGCTCCGTCGCGAGTCGGGAGATGTCCTCCCGGTGTTGGCGCAGGCTGCGTCCGTAGCTCCGGCTCTCCAGGTTGAGCGACCCCGTGAGGCTGACGTCGTCGTACGGCTCGAGTTCGCGCGCCAGCCGGGTGCGGGCAGCCTCTCGCAGACTTGCCGGGATCGACTCCACCAGTTGCTCGAACGGCTGTGCCTCGTGCGCCACCAGGGCGAGCTGACCGGTCACCCCCCAGTCGAAGAGCACTCCGTCGTTCAGTGGGAGGTTGGCCTTGAAGCCGAGGCTTGACGGATCGCCGCCCGTCGTGGGCGCCAGGAGCGCCGCGGCCACCTGCGGAAGGAAGTCCCGGATGGCAGTGAGCGGCCCCTCGGCCGACAGGTCGTTGCCGGTGGGCTTCGCCTGGAGGCGCCGCGCCGTGCCGGTCACCACTGCCGCGGTGGTGACCTGGCCCGTGTCGGCCACCGGTCTCCCCCCGGTGGTCACGTACCGCTCGTAGCACTGCTGGATCGTGCGGTCAGGCTTGCAGGACACTACCTCCTGAGCGGCGAGCGGGACGGACGCCAGCATTACCGCGAGCACTGCGAGGGGAGCGTGCGTCCTCATACCGCCCCCACCATGATCGTGTCCATCGCCACCGGGTGGCTGTCGTCCACCTCCAGCCTGCATACGTCCGGCCCGCGCATGTCCGCTCCAGTCACCTCGGCTGTGACGGTCACGTTGGCCTCTATACCGACGGACGCGGCGCGGACGGTAACGACGTGGGTGGTGCCGCTGTCGATCTGCAGGGTCAGCGGGAAGTCACCCAGGCTCAGGAGACGCTTGTGAGGTGCTCCGCCCCCATGGGTGGTGACGACGGACCCCGCGATACCGGCTTCGGCATCGGGCTGGACGTCGACGGTGAGCGCGGAAGGCGTTCGGATGTAGGTCCCGATCGGATTGCACATGGCTTCTCTCCAAGTGATGCAGGAAGGATGACGGCAACAGCTCCCTACGCCCATCCTCGTGCCTGGTTCATCAGCTCGCGGATCTCGCGCTCCGTCTGGTCCAGACGCGTGACCTCCGGGAACTCGCGGCTCTCCGCCACCTTTTCTCGCAGGGCGGCTTCTCCCGGCCGGGCGGCCACGGAGCGCGCGGCGGCCAGGGCGTCGAGCGCCCTCTCCCCGATCTGTCGTACCACCTGCTGCGCAGCGGTCCGGGTGCCCTGCGCGCTCGCATTGGCCTGGGCCGTGGCCTGGTTCGCCTCCCGGGCGGTGTTCGCGGCCTGCTGCGTGTTGGCGTTCGCCTG
>JAFAYN010000435.1 GCA_019240375.1 Gemmatimonadota bacterium | reverse complement strand
GCCGCGCTGGCCGTGCTCCCGTCGCTCGCCGGCGCTCCCGTGCGCCCCGGCTCCCCGGTGGCGGACGCGCGGCAGCTGGTGGTGGTGACCACCGACGGGTGGGACGAGCTGCACGGCACCCTGCGCCGCTACGAGCGGGCGCGGCGCGGCGGGAGCTGGCACGCGGTGGGCGAGCCGGTGCGGGTGGTGGTGGGGCGGAGCGGGCTGGGCTGGGGGACCGGGGTGCACGCGGAAGCCGCGCCGGAGGGTGCCCCCGTGAAGCGCGAGGGGGACGGGAAGGCGCCCGCGGGCGCCTTCCGGCTGGGCTCCGCCTTCGGCTACGCGCCGCGGGCCGAGGTCCCCTGGATCCGTCTCCCCTACATCCACTCCACCGAGTCGTACCGCTGCGTGGACGACGTGAAGTCGGCCCACTACAACCGGGTGGTGGACAGCGCCGCCGTGGTCAAGGACTGGAGCGGGACGGTGGAGCGGATGCGCCTGGACACCGACCAGTACCGCCTGGGGGTGATCGTGGAGCACAACTGGGGCGCGCAGACCCGTCCCGGCGGCGGGTCGTGCATCTTCCTGCACATCTGGAAGGGGCCGGACGAGGGGACGGCCGGGTGCACCGCCATGCAGCCGGCGGACATCGAAGCGCTCCTCCGCTGGCTGGACCCCGCGCGCCGTCCCGCGCTGGTGCAGCTCCCCGAGGCGGAGTACCGGCGGCTGCGGGGAGCCTGGAAGCTCCCCTGAACTCCCCGCGGCCGCCCTACCGCTCCCGCCCCGGCGCCGGGAAGACGATGCGGCTCTCGTGCCCCTCGCGGTCCACCGCCGCCACCCCGAAGAAGTAGTTGTCGATGGTGACCTGGTCGATGGTGGCCTGGGTCACGTTCCCCACCCAGCGCGAGTGGTCCCAGGTAGCGGACTCTGGGTCGCGCCAGTACACCCGGTACCCCGCCAGGTCCGGCGCGCTCACCGGGCGCCAGCGGAGCGTGGCCGAGGGCTGCAGCGCCCCGGTGATGGTGACGCTGTCCGGGCTGGCCGGCGCCCACGCCAGCGAGGCCAGCGTCGCCGCGTTCAGCGCGGTCATCTTCGCCAGGTAGGGGAAGTCCACCCCTTCCGGGAGGTCGCCGTAGCGGATCCCGTTCTGCGTCCGCACCTCCTGGTGCTGGCGCGTGTACTCCTCGTTGGTCTCGGTGACGCGCACCGCGGGGAACCCCTGCTGGAAGAACGGGGTGTGGTCGCCGCCCCGCCCGAAGCGGTCCAGCCGGTAGATCATCCGCACGTCCAGGTTGAGAACGTAGCTGTCGGCCACCCGGTCCACGTAGCGCATCAGCTCGCGCGAGGGGGTGTCCAGCTCCCCGCCGGAGTACAGGTAGCGCCGCAGCTCCGCCTCCGGTGCGTTGACGGGGATCCCCGGGCCGAACACCCGCGCGGTGGAGTTCTCCGTCACCCCGTTCACCCCCGAGGTGTTGCCGATGATGTCGTTGTTCAGCACCCCCTCGATGCGCCACCCGTGCTGCTTCACGTAGCGCGACAGCACCTCCCCGCCGAGCAGCCCCTGCTCCTCCCCGGCCAGCGCCGCGTACACCACCGTCCCGTCGAACTGGTAGCGCGAGAGCGCCCGCGCCGCCTCCAGCAGCGCCACCGTTCCTGAGCCGTCGTCGTTGGCGCCCGGCGCGAAGCTGGTGGAGTCCATCACGTCGCCGACGCGCGAGTCGTAGTGCGCGGTCATCAGCGCGTAGCGGTCCGGATCGGTGCGCCCGCGCTGCACCGCCACCACGTCCACGATGTTGACGTCGTGGTCGATGCGCGGGCTCGATCCCCCCTTCACCACGTCCGACACGTACATCACCTCCAGGCACCCGCCGCACGCCTGCGAGATGCGCTGGAACTCGGCGAAGAGCCAGCGGCGCGAGGCCCCGATCCCCCGCGTGGCCGAGACCGTGTCGGACAGGGTGTGCCGGGTCTGGAAGCCGACCAACGTGCGGTCGTCGCGCTCCAGCCGCGCGGGCGAGACGGCGGCCACGATCTCGCGGATGCGCGGGTCCTCGCCCGAGGGCGCCACCCCGGACGGGAGCGGCGCGGGTGCGGGGATGGCCGCCGGGAGCGAGGCAGGCGCGGATACGGCGGCGGGCTCCGGCCCTCCCTGCGGCGTGGGCGCGGACGCCGCGCAGGCGGTCAGCACGGGGACGAGGGCCAGGAACGTCGGACGGAGCGAAGGGCGCACGTACACCTCCCGGTTGAGAAACGCTGTCGGATCGGAGCGAATCATGGGGAAACGCCCGTCCCCGCGCCAGGGAGCCGCGCGGGCGCGCCCCTTGCACGCGGCGGTGCGCTCTTCGAGGACGCACACGGGCATGGAAGGAGCAGCGATGCCGAGCCGGGATTCGTACGACGTGATCGTGATCGGGGGAGGGCCGGCCGGGCTCGCCTCGGCGCTCTGGCTGGGGCGCTACCGCCGCAGCGCGGTGGTGTTCGACGCCGGGGACCCGCGCAACGCCGAGACCTGGGCCGTGCACGGCTATCTGGGGCTGGACGAGATCCCGCCGTACGAGCTGCGCCGGGTCGGGAGGGAGCAGGCCATCGCCGCGGGCGCCGAGTTCGAGGCCGCGATGGTGGAGAAGGTGGAGGGGGAGGAGGACGGCTTCCGCGTGACGCTGAGCGACGAGCGGGTCTTCGGGGCGCGCCGCATCCTCCTGTGTACCGGGCTCAAGGACATCGTCCCCGAGATCCCCGGCTTCGACGAGTTCCTGGGGACGAGCATCTGGCACTGCCCGGACTGCGACGGCCCCTCGCTTCCGGACAAGCGTATCGGGGTGATCGGGTGGGGACGCTCGATCGCGGCCTTCTGCACCTACCTGCTGACCTGGACGCAGGAGGTGACCCTGCTCACGCACGGCCACCCTCCCGAGCTGCCCGAAAGGTCGGAGGAGGTGCTGGACCACTGGGAGATCCCGGTCCGCACGGAGGTGATCGACCGGGTGGAGGGGCGGGACGGGAAGCTGGAGAAGGTGGTCTTCCACGGCGGGGACGAGATGGAGCTGGACGCGATCTTCTTCCACATCGCCTGCGGCCCCGGCTCCACCCTGGCCGAGGACCTGGGGTGCAAAGCGGACGACGAGGGAATCCTGGAGATCGACAACAACCACGGGACCAGCGTCCCCGGGGTCTACGCCGCCGGCGACATCACCCCCGGCTCGCGCCTCGCCATCCGCGCCGCCGCCGAGGGCGTCCGCGCCGCGCTGGGGATCCACAAGTCGCTGATCAGCGAGGCGAAGAAGGTGTAGAACGGCGAGGTCATAGGGGACAGGTTACAGGGGACAGCCTGCAACGGCGGGCCCCCTATCCCCCCGGGCCCCCTTTCCCCCGCAAGCAGGAGAAAGGGGGAGAACTGCAAGACACTCAAGCAGTTCCCCTCTCCCAGCATTGGGAGAGGGGTGGCGCGAAGCGCCGGGGTGAGGGCCTGCGATGCTTGGGCTC
>JAFAYN010000405.1 GCA_019240375.1 Gemmatimonadota bacterium | reverse complement strand
CGCTGGAGCGCGAGCTGAAGCCCTTTCAGCGCTGGATGGCGAGGAAGATCGCCCCCCAGGCGAAGCGATGGACGCTCCCGGAGATCGACGAGGCGCTGTCGGAGCTGCTGCGCACCGACCGCCTGCTCAAGTCGGCGTCGCTGTCGGACCGGCAGGCGCTGGAGGAGCTGCTGCTGCGGATGCGCGCGATCCGCCCGGCGAAGGAGCGGGTGGCGTAACAGAAGGTTACAGGGGACAGGTTACAGGGGACAGCCTGCAGGCCCCCTCCCCCAACCCCTCCCCCGCAAGCAGGGGAGGGGCTTAACTACAAGCAAAAAAATCAGTTGTCGTGCTCCCCTCTCCCCTTGTGGGGGAGGGGCCGGGGGAGGGGGGCTGGTCGGGACTCGCGCGAGAGCCGGCGCTGCACGCCCCCATCCGCCTCGCTACGCTCGGCACCTTCCCCCAATTCTGGGGGAAGGTGCAACGGCACGAAGAACTCTGCCGTTCCTGGGGTTCCTGCCGTTCGTCGTTTCCGCAGTACCCTCCAAATCTTTGGCGGAGGGAGACCACAGCAGTACCGTGGGCTCCCTCCGCGGACGGGGAGACTCACGGCTGTTTCGTGAGGCTCACCGGCCCGCGCAGGAGCCCCGCCGGGCAGTTTCGGCGGGGCTCCGGAGCGGCCCCACACGCATAAGCCAATCCACCAAAGCAGTTGCCCGGACACCCAAGACTGGCTACTTTCCGCCACTCTTTTCGATACAATCCCGCTCCCCGGCAGTGATGTCGCTCGACACTCCGATGATGCAGCAGTGGCGGGAGGTCAAGGCCCGCCACCCCGACGCAATCCTGTTCTTCCGCGTCGGCGACTTCTACGAGATGTTCAACGAGGACGCCGAGGAAGGTTCCCGGCTGCTCGACATCACGCTCACCTCGCGCAACAACGGGGGCTCCCGCGCTCCCCTCGCCGGGATCCCCGTCCACGCCCTGGACAACTACCTGCAGCGCCTGGTCGCCCTGGGCCGCCGCGTCGCCATCTGCGAGCAGGTGGAGGATCCCAAGGAGGCCAAGGGGATCGTCCGCCGCGAGCTGGTGGAGATGGTCACCCCGGGCGCGCTCTTTTCCGACGCCCTGCTCGACGCCCGCCGCAACAACTTCCTCGCCGCCCTGGCCGGCAACCCCGCCGACGGCGCGACGCTGGGGATGGCGTGCGCCGACCTGTCCACCGGCGAGCTGATCCTGCGCACCGTGGCCTGGGACGAGATCCCCGCCGAGTTGGGCCGCATCGAGCCCTCGGAATTGCTCCTGCCGCGCTCGTGGGAGCTGTTCGGGGTGCCGGGGGCGGAGGGGGTCACCCGCACCTACCGCGGCGAGTGGCTCTTCGACGCGGAAAACGGGCGCGAGGAGCTGACCCGCCGCTTCCGCGTGCTCGGGCTGGACGGCTTCGGGCTGGGTCACGGAGACCAGGACCTGGTGGGTGCCTGCGGAGCGCTGCTCGCTTACCTGGGCGAGGTGCAGCCGGCCGGCGTGGAGCACCTGCGCCCGCCGCGCGTGGAGCGCCTGGGCGACGTCATGGCGCTGGACGAGATGACCCGCCGCAACCTGGAGATCCTGGAGCCGCTGCGGGGCGGGGGGCGGGAAGGGACGCTGCTGAGCGTGCTGGACGAGGCGCTCACCCCCATGGGCGGGCGGCTGATGCGCCGCTGGATCGTCTCGCCGCTGGTACGCCTACCGGCCGTGGAAGCCCGCCTAGACGCCGTCGCCGCGCTGGTGGAGGGGGCGGACCGTCGCCGGGGTGTGCGCGCCGCGCTGGGAGAGATCCGCGACCTGGAGCGCCTGGCCGCCAAGGTGGCCGCGGGGCGCGTCACCCCGCGCGAGATGCTGGGGCTCGCCGCCTCGCTGGGGCGGCTCCCCGCGCTGCGCGAGGCGCTGGCGGACACCGGGAGCGCGCTCCTGGCCGAGCTGCGCGACGGCGTGGACCCGCTGGACGAGGTGCGCGACGAGATCGCGCGGGCCGTGCACCCGGAGGCGCCGGCCACGCTGGCGGAGCCCGGCTTCGTCCGCGACGGGTACGACGCCGAGCTGGACGCCCTGCGCGCCGCGCGCGACGGGGCGGTGGAGTGGATGGTCCAGCTCCAGGCGCGCGAGCGGGAGCGGACCGGGATCGGGTCGCTCAAGGTGGGCTTCAACCAGGTGTTCGGCTATTACCTGGAGGTGACCCGCGCCAACCTGGACCGCGTCCCCCCCGACTACCACCGCAAGCAGACCCTCGCCAACGCCGAGCGCTTCTTCACCCCGGAACTCAAGGAGTGGGAGGAGAAGGTGCTGGGCGCCGAGGAGCGGATCGCCGCGCTGGAGCAGCGGCTGTTCGCGGAATTGCGGGCGCGGGTGGCGCGGGAGGTGCCGCGCATCCAGGGGACGGCGGAGCGGGTGGCGGCGCTGGACGTGATCGCCGCGCTGGCCGAGGTGGCGGTGCGCCGGGAGTACGTCCGCCCCGTGGTGGACGACGGGTACGCGCTGGAGATCCACGGCGGGCGGCACCCGGTGGTGGAAACGATGATGCCGCGCGAGGAGTTCATCCCCAACGACGTGCGGCTCGACCGCGAGGCGCGGGTGATGGTACTGACCGGTCCCAACATGGCCGGCAAGTCCACCGTGCTGCGGCAGGTGGGACTGATCGCCCTCCTCGCGCAGATCGGGAGCTTCGTCCCGGCGCGGGCAGCGCGGGTGGGGATCGTGGACCGGATCTTCACCCGAGTGGGCGCCTCCGACAACCTGGTACGCGGGCAGTCCACCTTCATGGTGGAGATGAGCGAGACCGCCGCCATCCTGCACTGCGCGACCGAGCGGTCGCTGGTGCTCCTGGACGAGATCGGGCGGGGGACCTCCACCTGGGACGGGCTCAGCGTCGCCACGGCGGCCACCGAGCACCTGCACGACCGGGTGGGGGCCAAGACCATCTTCGCCACGCACTACCACGAGCTGACCCGGCTTTCGGAACGCCTCGACGGGGTGGTAAACTTCAACGTGGCGGTGCGCGAGTCGGGCGAGGAGATCGTCTTCCTGCGGCGCCTGGCGCCCGGAGGGGCCGACCGGTCTTACGGGGTGGAGGTGGCGCGGCTGGCGGGGCTCCCCCGCGGGGTGGTGGAGCGCGCCCGCCAGGTGCTGGCCGAGCTGGAGGCGGTCGCCCAGGCGCCGCGCGGGAACCACGGAACCAACGGGCGTACATCCGTGTCAGAGCTGCAGATCTCGCTGTTCGAGGCCGCGCCGCACCCGGCCCTGCTGCGGCTCCGCTCGATCGACGTCAACTCGCTGACCCCGCTCCAGGCGCTGAACTGCCTGGCCGAGCTGGTCGAATCCGCGCGGGGGTGATCCCGCGCGACGGATGCCATGAACCGGTTTCGCAACAGATACTTCGTCCTCCCCCTGCTCCTCGCCGCGCTGGCGGGGGGGTGCAGGCGCGAGGCGCTTCCCGAAACGCCGCCGCGGCAGCTCTCGTCCTCACCCTTCCGCTATCCCGAGGAATTGTGGGACGCGGGGGTGGAGGGGGAGACGGTGCTCCGCATCTTCGTCACCCCGCAGGGGACGGTGGACTCCGCCCGCGTGGAGAAGAGCAGTGGGCACACCGCCTTCGACCAGGCCGCGACCGAGGGGGCGAAGCTGCTCCGCTTCCAGCCCGGCCGCCGCGGCGACCAGCCGGTGGGGATGTGGGTCCTCCTCCCGGTGCAGTTCCAGATGAACGTGGAGAGCGCCCGGCGCGACTCCGCCTCGACTCCCTGACCGGACACTCACACCCGGACCGTTACATGCGCCGTCACGAGAAGCCGTACGACAACGTCCTCCAGACGATCGGGTGGACCCCGCTGATCCGCCTCAACAGGGTGGCCGCCGGGATCCGGACTCCGGTGTACGGAAAGGCCGAGTTCTTCAACCCAGGCGGCTCGGTCAAGGACCGGATCGGGCCGGCGATCATCGAGGCGGCCGAGCGCGACGGCTCGCTCCGCCCCGGTGGGACCGTGGTGGAGGGAACCAGCGGGAACACCGGCGTCGGGCTGGCGCTGGGCGCGGCGATCAAGGGGTACAGGTGCATCTTCACCATTCCCGACAAGATGAGCCAGGAAAAGGTCCGGCTCCTCAAGGCGTTCGGGGCCGAGGTGATCGTCACCCCCAGCGCCGTCGCGCCCGACCACCCGGACAACTACGTGGAGATGGCCAAGCGGATCGCGCGGGAAACCCCCAACGCGATCCTCGCCAACCAGTTCTACAACCAGGCCAACCCCGAGGCGCACTACCGCACCACCGGCCCGGAGATCTGGGAGCAGACCGGGGGACGGGTCACGCACTTCGTCAGCGCCGCGGGGACCGGCGGGACCATCACCGGCGTCGGGCGCTACCTCAAGGAAAAGAACCCCGAGATCAGGATCATCGGGGGCGACCCGGTGGGCTCCATCATCCGCGGCTACGCGGAAACGGGGATCAAGGGGGAATCGGCCCCGTACAAGGTGGAGGGGATCGGGCAGGACAAGATCCCCGGGACGCTGGACCTGGGGATCGTGGACCAGTGGCGCTCGGTGGACGACCGGTCGGCGCTGAACCTGGCCCGCCGCCTGACCCGCGAGGAGGGACTGTTCGTGGGCGGCTCCACGGGACTGATCGCCCACGTGGCGCTGGAGGTGGCGCGCGAGGTGGACGACCCGGACGCCTGCGTGGTCTGCCTCCTGTGCGACACCGGCGAGCGCTACCTGTCCAAGGTGTTCAACGACGAGTGGATGCGCGAGAACCGGCTCCTGGAGCCGGCGCGCGTCACCGCCGGGACGATGATCGGCGGCAAGGGGGAGAGGGCGCCCGGGACGCTGATCTCCGTCTCGCCGGAGACGCCGGTGCGCAAGGCGCTCGCCTTCATCACCGAGCACAACGTCTCGCAGCTCCCGGTGGTGGCCGAGGGCGACTGCGTGGGGCACGTGTCCGAGGCGACGCTGATGTCGCGCGTCCTGGAGAACACCACCCTCCTCGACCAGTCGGTGCAGCAGCTGATGGACCCGCCGCTCCCGGTGGTGGACGCGCACATCGACCTCCCCTCCATCACCCGGATGCTGACCCGGCAGAACCCCGGCGTCCTGGTGCGCAGGGACGGCCAGCTCGCCGGGATCGTGACCCGCGAGGACGTGCTCCGGTACCTGACCAACGGGATCTGAGCCCGTCCGGGCACGCGGGTGATCGAGGGGTGCGGGGCCGGTCCGGAATGCTCGGACCGGCCCCTTTTTCGCGCCCGGTCCCGGGGCGGGCGTTCGAACGAATCGGCGTGCTTTCCTACGAGTGACATACGTGTTACATTGCCGCCTGTCTCCCGATAAACCCAGGCGCTATCCTTCACGCGCCGAGGGAAACAGGAGATTCCCCCGCACTTTCTCGAACCCCAGAAACTTATGATGAAACGACGTTTGCAGACCGTGGTCCTGCTGTTGTGGGCCCTGGTGCTGGGAACCGCCGCGCCTGGGGCCCTGCGCGCCCAGGCCGTGACGACCTCCGCGGTCGGCGGGCGGGTCACCAACGCGGAGGGGCAGCCCGTCGCGAGCGCGCGGGTGACGGTCACCAACACCGCCACCGGCGCCGTCTCCAGCACCGGCGCCCGTCAGGACGGCCGCTACCTCATCCCGGGCCTCCAGCCCGGAACGTACCGGATCCAGGTCTCGTCGCTCGGACTCGCGACGCAGACCCGCAGCGCGGTGACCCTCACGCTGGGGCAGACGGCGGCCCTCGACTTCACGCTGTCGCCGGAAGCGGTGGCGCTGGAGGGGATCACCGTGGTGGGCGCCAGCAACGGGGTGATCTCCACCACCCATACCGGCG
>JAFAYN010000317.1 GCA_019240375.1 Gemmatimonadota bacterium | reverse complement strand
GGCTACGTCGCGCTCGTACCGCCTGTTGACCGCCAGCGCCGAGGTGGCCACGAACAGCCCCATCACCAGCGCCGCCACCACGACCAGCGACAGCGTGGTCCCGCGGTGGTCGAAGAAGATCCGGCGCAGTCGTCCCGGGGGAGTGTAGTTCCTCCGCTCCGGTCCGCCGGCCCGGGTGGTGCGTTCTTCCATGGGTACCGCCTCCCGCTAGTAGATGAAGACCGGGGTGTCCTTGGAGACCGCGTCGAAGATGGCGCGCAGGTCCGACGGACTCGCCATGAACGACGCGGGCTTGACCTGCTGGGCCAGGGGTCCCGCCTTCGGTGTGCTGTAGATCTCCGTCCCGTCGTCCAGCCGGATCACGTAGTCGCCCAGACCGCCCTCCACCCGGCGTTCCGACTCAGCGGGGACGGGCTGCCCCCGGCTCACGTACACCCACGCCGGGATGGTGTAGGTGGGGGAGCTCTGCTTCTCGGCAACGTGGCGCTCGCCCAGCGCGCGGACGAACCGCCACGCCTGCCCGTTGGGTGCCTGGATCACCGAGTCCCGGCCCACGTGCACCCGGATGGCCCGCAGCGTCGCCTTGCCGTGGTGCAGGTACAGGGTGGAATCCGCGGTGCTCAGCGCCAGGTGCAGCCCCTTCTGCTGCAGCGACTTCAGCCGCAGCTCCCGCTGCAGAAGCCCCACCGCCATCTCGGAGCGGCGCGCCCGCGACTTGAGGATCCGGTCCCGCGTGGCCCTCTCGTTGGCGCTCATCTCCCGGTTCAGCGCGACCGCTTCCCGGTCGTACTTCGGGATGCGCATCGCGATCACCCCGGTGGCGACGGCGATCAGGAGGATGAGGGCCACCATCCCCCAGAAGAACACCGGGTGCTCCCGTCTCAAACCCGAAGATGCTTGCTTGGGGTCGCTCATCTAGGCGGCGTCTGGAGGCGTGCGGCGTTGGTGGAACGGTTTCGCCCCGTCCTACGCAAGAGCTGTTCCCCGCCCGTCTCGCGCCCGCGGATGGGGAATGGTGGCATATCTGGTTGCCATGAGGGTGTTTGCGGGTGGGAGGGCCGCGATGCGACGGGCCGTTTCCCTGGCGCGTGGAGGTCCCCCTACGCATCTTTTCACCGGTTTCCTCCCGGCTCTTCTCCTGCCACGGATCGCGATGCGGATCTTCTGGGTTCTCGGCTGTGTCTTCGCGCTGCTGGCGGTGGGCGCGGGTGCGTTCGGCGCGCACGCGCTGCGCGACCGCCTTGCGCCGGACCTCCTGGCCGTCTTCGAGACGGGGGCGCGCTACCAGATGTACCACGCGCTCGCCCTGCTGGCGGCGGCGTGGGGGGTGGAGCGGTGGGGGCCCGGGGCGGCGGGCGCGGCGGGGTGGGCGTTCGTGGTGGGGATCGTGCTCTTTTCCGGGAGCCTGTACCTGCTCGCCCTGACCGGCGTCCACTGGCTGGGGGCGATCACGCCGCTCGGCGGGGTGGCGTTCCTGGTGGGGTGGGGGCTCCTGGCCTGGGCGGCGTGGAAGGGGTGAGCCGCGGCGTGTCCCTTCCGTGCGACAGGTCACGTCCTCGGCGGAGTGCGGCGGCGGCCGCAGCGGGGTGGGTGAGCGGAGGCAAGAGATTCACCTTCAAAGGCTTGCGTTTGACCGGGTGAGGGGAATGCATGTTGCTCGTCCGGGGGGTGGCGAACGGACCTCTCCGGTTCGCGGTGGGTAATGAGACGCTCAACGTCCACACCTGGAATGCGCCGTCCCATGAGAACTCTCCTTGGCCTTGGCCTGGCGGCCCTGCTGGCGGGGTGCATGCTCCCGCCCTCTCCCTCGTACGACGAGCCGCAGCCCGCCGGCTACGGGTCGGAGGGGCCGCTGCGGGCGCGGATCCTGAACACGGGCGGGAGGCTCATGGTGCAGACCAGCCGGCCGGCCTACGTGGCGATCTTCGAGATCGTCCCCGGGCGCGGCGCCGGCCTCCTGTACCCCGCGTACTACGGCGAGGACAACTTCCTTCCGGGCGGGCTCAACAGCATCTGGATCAGCCGCTCGCGCCGGTACTACAGCGACTTCCTCTCGTACGTGGGGAGGGAGCAGTCGCCCCGCTACCTGTACCTGGTGGCCTCCGACGCGCCGCTCAAGCTTTCGCAGTTCATCGACTCGCCGAGCGCGCTGCGGCGGGCGCTGGGGCAGCAGCGCTTCGCCTCGTTCAGCCCCTACGCGCTGATGGACCAGCTGAGCGGGATGATCCTCCCGTACGGAGCGGGCGGGGACTGGGCGGACGACGTGCTCACCATCTACCCGGACCGGTCGTACGACACGGACGCCTTCGCGGCCAGCCAGTGGGTGCGCGTGCAGTGCGACGACGGACGCGTGATCGAGGGGCCCATCTTCTACGCCTACGGTGCCTGCGGGACCCGCACCCGGAGCAGCGTCCCGCCGCGGGCGGACAACCCCAGGCAGCCCGCGCAGCCGGGGGACAGCACGAAGGTGCAGGAGCCGACGCGCCGGCGCCCGACGGAGCCGCAGCCCCGCTCGGCCGACGACGGGGGGACGCGGATCGTCAGCCGCCCACCGAACATCGAGACGATCCCCGAGCCCGGGACGGACGGGCGGATCCGCCGGATCCCGGCGATCCCCGCCGGCGCGGGGGACGGGTCCGGAGCGGAGGAGGTGCGCCGCTTCAGCCCCCGGGACGACGACCGGCTCCGCGGCGGAGCCCAGCAGGAGGAGCGGCGGTCCGAGCCCCGGATCGAGTCGCGCGAGGAGCCGCGGGGCGAGGCCCGGCGCGAATCGCCGCGCGCGGAAGCGCCGCGGGCCGAGTCGCCGCGCGTGGAGGCCCCCCGGGTCGAAGCGCCGCGGGTGGAGTCGCCCAGGGTGGAGACCCCTCGCGTGGAGTCGCCGCGGGTCGAGGCGCCCCGCTCCGAGCCGAGGGCGGAGCCCCGCCAGTCGTCGAGCGAGCAGCCGGCCCGGTGAAGCAGGGGGCTGGAAAGGTACCTTCTCCTCACCTTCCCGAGCGGGGGGGTGAGGAGTTTTTCATCGTGGGAGCGAGATGCTGAGGATCATTCAGGACGAGGTGGCGGGGTGCCGCCGGTGCGC
>JAFAYN010000280.1 GCA_019240375.1 Gemmatimonadota bacterium | reverse complement strand
CGCGCCCGCCCGGTCCGGCGCCGGGAGCGCCCGCCGGTCGACCTTGCCGTTGGAGGTGAGCGGCAACCGCTCCAGCACCACGAACGCGCCCGGGACCATGTGCTCCGGGAGTCGCCCCCGCAGGTGCATCCGCAGCTCCGCCGCCGTGGGCTCCGCTCCCGCCTCCGGGACCACGTACGCCACCAGCCGCCGGTCACCCGGCGCGTCCTCGCGCACGACCACCACCGCCGCGCCTACGTCCGCCCGCTCCACCAGGGCCGCTTCGATCTCCCCCGGCTCGATCCGGTACCCGCGCACCTTCACCTGGAAATCCGTCCGCCCCAGGTACTCCAGCTCCCCGCCGGCGAGCCGGCGCACCCGGTCTCCCGTCCGGTACAGCCGCGCCCCCGCATCTCCCGAAAAGGCGTCCGGCACGAAGCGCCCCGCCGTCTGCTCCGGCGACCCCGCGTACCCCCGCGCCACCCCCGTTCCCCCCACGTACAGCTCCCCCGGGACCCCCACGGGCTGCGGCTCCCCCGACCCGTCCAGCACGTACAGGCGCACGTTGCCGATCGCATGCCCCAGCACCGGGCGGCTCCCCTCCACCCGGCAGATCGCCGCGTCGACGGTGCACTCGGTGGGGCCGTACAGGTTCCAGGCGCGCCGCCCTTCCAGCCGCGCCAGCTTCTCCCACAGCCGCGCGTCGAGCGCTTCCCCCGCCACCAGCAGGTCGGACAGCGCCGCGCCCGCCCGCTCCAGCAGTCCCTCGCCCAGCAGGTGCCGGAGCTGGGCCGGCGTGCAGTCCAGCACCTCCACGGCGTGCTCGCGCAGGTACGCCCCCAGCGCCGTCGCGTCGTAGCGCGCCGCCTCGGGGATCACGCACAGCGTGGCTCCGCCCAGCAGCTGCACCAGCTGCTTGACCGAGGTGTCGAAGGTCACCGGCCCGTTGACGCTCACCCGTGGCGGCGCCGCTGCTCCCCGCTGCCCGTAGACGGCCTGCTGCAGCGCCGCGTGGAGGTTGACGACCGAGCGGTGCTCGACCATCACGCCCTTGGGACGCCCGGTGGAGCCCGAGGTGTAGATCACGTACGCCAGGCTTTCCGGCGAGACATCCACCGTCGGCGCATCGGTGCACGCCCGCGCGATGCGCTCGGCGTCCGCGTCCAGGCGCACGCGGGCCCCGAGGTACCCGGAGAGGCGCGAGGCCGCCTCTCCGGTCGTGACCACGGCGCGGGCGCCCGCGTCCTCCAGCACCAGCAGGCTCCGCTCGGCCGGGTGGGTGGGATCGAGCGGGACGTAGGCGCCGCCGGCCTTGAGGATCCCCAGCAGGGCCACCACCAGCTCGACGCCGCGGTCCAGGCAGACGCCCACGGATGCCTCGGGACCCAGGCCCAGGCCGAGCAGGTGGTGCGCGAGCTGGTTCGCCCGTGCCTCCAGTCCGGCATAGGTGAGTGCCTGCTCCTCGAAGACCACCGCCACGGCGTCCGGGGTGCGCGCCGCCCGGGCCGAGAACAGCTCGTGGACGCAGCTCCGGCCGGGGACCTCCATCGCCGTGGCGTTCCACCCTTCCAGCACCTGCGCGCGCTCCGGCGCGGAAAGCAGCGACACCTCGGAAAGGCGCCGCCCGGCACCGGCCGTCATCGCGCGCAGCACGGTCTCCATCTGCACGGCCAGCCGTTCGGCCGCCACCGCCTCGAAGCGCCCGGCGTCGTACTCCACCCGCAGGCTGAGCCGCTCCCCGGGGAGCACCATGAGCCCCAGCGGATAGTGGCTACGGCCGATCCGGCTCCATCCCTCCACCACGAAGGCCCGTGCGCCCGCGCCGGCCATCTCCTCCACGGGGTGGTTCTCGAACGCCACGATGCTCTCGAAGAGCGGCCGTCCCCCGTCCACGCCGCTGCACCGCTGCACGACCGCGAGCGGGCTGTACTCGTACGACCGCGCCTCCCTCTGCTGCCTCTGCAGGCGCTGCAGCCACCCGTCCATGGCCGCGTCCGCGTCGACCCGCGCCCGGACGGGGAGCGTGTTGATGAACAGGCCGATCATCTGCTCCATTCCGGGCAGCTCGGGCGGACGCCCCGTCACCACCCCCCCGAAGACCACGTCCTCCTCCCCGGCGTAGCGCGACAGCAGGAGCGCCCACGCGCCCTGCACCAGCGTGTTGGTGGTCACCCGGAGCTGCTTCGCGAAGCCCTGGAGCGCGGCGGTCGCGGAAGAGGACAGGTGCCGGGCGGCGCCGCCCTCGCGGGGCGGATCCTCGGCCGCGGCGTCCACGGGGCCGACGGCCGGGAGCGGGGTGGGGCTCGTGAAGTCTTCCAGCGCCCTGCGCCAGTACGCCTCGGCGGCGCCCAGGTCCTGCCGAAGCAGCCAGGCGATGTAGTCGCGGAACCGGCGGCGGCGGGGGAGGGCGGGAGCGGCGCCCCGCAGCAGGGCGTCGTAGGAGGTGAGCACGTCCTGCAGGACCAGGGAGATGGACCAGCCGTCGAGGAGCACGTGGTGGTGGCTCCAGACCAGCTCCACCTCCTCGTCGCCCGTCCTCACCAGGGCGAGCCGCATCAGCGGCGCCCTGAGCAGGTCGAAGCCGCGTACCCGCTGCTCGTCCAGGTACCCGCGCAAACGCCCGTGCCGCTCGGCGGCCGGAGCGTCGCGCCAGTCGAGCACTTCCCACGGCAGGGGCGCGTGGCTCATGACCGCCTGGAGGGGCCTCGCCATCCCTTCCCACGCGAAGACGGTGCGCAGCACGGCACGCTGGTCGAGCACGTGCTCCCACGCGCGGCGCAGCACGTCTACGTCTACGTCCCCGCGGAGCGAGAAGACGTACTGGCTGACGTAGGCCCCCGATCCCTGCTCGTAGATGTCGTGAAAGACCATCCCCTCCTGGATCGGGCTGAGCGGATAGACATCCTCGGTCGGGACGGGCTGCGCTTCACGGCGGTCGATCTGCTGGACCATTTCGCAGCGGGGGCTCTGGCGGTTTTCAGGAGGGGGGACAGGCGCTCTCTCGCGGCCACGCCGAGGCAGGACGACCTGTCCATGGATTTTACATCATGGCCTCTGGATACCGCAAGGTTGCAGACCTTTAAGGTGGATTCAAGACGGCGGGCGTCTTTGGGCGTCGAGCGGCGCCCCGGGTTCCGCACAACGGAGACTTGAAAGTTGCGCTAACTAAAAGACAATAATAGATTGCGGTCCGTCTGGCGCAACTCCTCTCCAATCAGATCCTTTCCAGTCAGAACGCCGCCGATCTCTTCGCCGGCAGCTCTGGCGTCCGTCCGCTGGCGCGTCCTGCACCGGAGGGCGAACAAATTTCTACCAGGGATGGCACGCCAATGTACAAGATCGCCTTGGTGAACATGCCGTTGGGTAACCTTCACCTCCCGTCGGTCGCGCTGACGCAGCTCCGGGCGGTGGTGAAGAAGAGCTTCGGGGAACGCGTCTCCGCCGACATCCACTACCTCAGTCAGCAGTTCGCGCTGTACCTGGGCCTTCCCGCCTACACGGAGCTCAACTCGTTCTCGCATCACTCCAGCGGGCTCGGCGAGTGGTTCTTCCGCGAGGTGGCGTTCCCCGACGCGCCGGACACCTCCGACGAGTACTTCCAGCGGTACTATCCCCTGCACGACCCGCGGAACCGGATGCTGAAGGCGGCCGTGGACCAGAAGAGGGGTGGGCTGACGCAGCACTTCAACCAGATGATCGACCGGTACGGGCTGGACCGCGTCGACATGGTGGGGTTCACCTCCATGTTCTCGCAGAACATGGCGACGATCGCCATGGCGCGGCTCATCAAGGCGCGCAATCCGGGCGTGGTGGTGGTGATGGGCGGCGCCAACTGCGAGGCGCCCATGGGTCGGGTGCTGGTGGACAACCTGGACATGGTGGACTTCGTCTTCTCGGGGCCGGCGCTGACGAGCTTCCCCGAGCTGATCCGCTGCCTGATGGAGGGCGACGTGGCGGGGTGCCACCGCATCGACGGGGTCTTCTCGCGCCGCAACCGGGTCCAGCCTTCCGGCTGCTCCAGCGGGGGGCTGGTGGCGATGGGGAGCCTCGACGCGGTACGTCCCTTCGGCGAGGAGCTGGACATCAACGAGCCCGTGGAGCTGGACTACGCCCAGTTCGTGAAGGACTACGAGACCAACTTCCCCGCCGCCGTCCAGCCGTCGCTGATGTTCGAGACCTCCCGCGGCTGCTGGTGGGGCGAGCGGGCCCACTGCACGTTCTGCGGCCTGAACGGCACCACCATGAGCTACCGCGCGATGAAGCCGGAGCTCGCGTTCAAGGTGCTCGACTCGCTCTTCCAGTACTCGGGGCGGTGCACCCACCTGCAGAGCGTCGACAACATCCTTCCCAAGAGCTACCTGACCGACGTCCTCCCCTACCTGGACACCCCACCCGACATGGAGCTGTTCTACGAGGTCAAGGCCGACCTCACGGAGGACGACTTCCGGGTCCTCGCGAAGGCGCGGGTGCTCTCGATCCAGCCGGGGATCGAGGCGCTCAACACGTCGACGCTCAAGCGGATGCGCAAGGGGACGTCGGTGTTCCAGAACCTGCAGTTCCTCATCAACTCCGTGCGCTACGGCATCTACCCGGCGTGGAACCTGCTCATCGGCTTCCCGGGCGAGGAGATCGACGTGTACGAGAAGTACCTGGAGGACATGCCGCTCCTCTACCACCTCACGCCCCCGGGAGGCGTGCACCCGGTGCGCTTCGACCGGTTCAGCCCCTACTTCGACGAGGCGGAGGCGTACGGGCTGAAGCTCAAGCCCCTCGACTACTACGCCATGGTCTACCCCTTCGAGCCGGAGGTCCTGGCGGAGCTGGCGTACTACTTCGCGGACACCAACTACGGGGCGCAGTACCAGACCAACGTGGGGCGGATGGTGGGGCGGCTGCGCGAGAAGTACGACCGGTGGGCGAGCCTCTGGGCGCGGCAGGAGTACCGGCCCAGGCTGCACCTGTCGGAGCGGGGCGGAGCCACGACCGTGTACGACTCGCGCTCCGGCACGGCGGTGGAGTACCCGATCACCGAGGCGTCCCGCCGGCTCCTGGCCGCGCTCGGCACCCCGAAGAAGCTGGCGCAGCTGGAAAAGGAGCTGGAGGGCGTACCGGTCGAAGCGGAGCTGGCGTGGCTCCGCGAGCGCGGGCTCGTCTTCCACGAAGGGGAGCGCTTCCTCAGCCTGCTCGTTCCGCCGGCCAAGCCGGTCAGCGCACCGGTGGAGGAGCTGGAACTCGCCGCGACCGCCTGACGGACTCCCGTCCCCGGCGCCGCGGGACGGGTGGTGTGAACGACGGGGGCGGGAGCACGTGGCGTGCTCCCGCCCCCGTTCCACGATCCGGAACCTGTGCGTCCGGCGACGCCGCGGTTCAGCGGGCCACGCTATTCACAGAGGCAGCGGAAGGAAGCGTAGCCCCCGAGGTTCGGGTTCGGCTCCCAGGTGGGGGGGAGCGAGGGGTGCGGACGGAGCACTGAAAGCGTTTCCAGCAGCGCCTGCAGGGCCGTCTGGACCTCGATGCGAGCGATCGCCGCCCCGGGGCAGCGGTGCGGCCCGGAACCGAAGGCGAGGTGGGGGTTCGGATGGCGGTCGGCCTGGACGGCGTGGGGGGCGGGGAACGCCTGCGGGTCGCGGTTGGCCGCTTCCAGGAAGAGGATCACCCTTTCCCCGCGCCGCAGGGTGGATCCACCGTCCGCCCCGTCTTCGAAGTGGACGTCTTCGGCCGCGTAGCGGGCCACGTAGCGCGTGGGAGTCACCACGCGGAGAAGCTCTTCCGTGAGGCGGCGGGCGGTGGCCGGGTTGGACCGGAGCCGCTCGCGCCACTCGCTCCACTCCGGGACGAGGAGCGGGATCCCGCTCCCCAGGAGCTTCTGCGTGGTGACCCGCCCCGCGGCGAACGCCATCATGCACTGGATGACGACGTCCTCCTCGTCCTCCAGCCCTCCGTCGCGCAGGAACGCGCCGATCAGGTCGTCGGAGGGGATCCCCCCACGCGCGGCCACCTGGGCGCGGAAGTACTCGCCCAGCAGGTTGATCTCCTGCATGTTCACCTGCACGTATCCGCTGGTCACGTTGGCGAACGTGGTGGACCAGCGCTCCAGCCGGGCCGTCTCCTCGGGATCCCCGACCGGGAGCCCCAGGATCATCGAGATCGCCTCCATTGAGTAGGGGACGGCGAACTCGCCGAGCAGGTCCAGCTCCCGCCGTTCGCGGGCGCGCTCCGCCAGCGTCCGCGCCGCGGCGTCCAGCGGCCCGAGCAGGGAGTCCGAGCGGCGGGCGAGTTCCATGAGCACGGCCCGCCGCACCGCCGCCTGTCTGGGCCCGTCGGTGAAGATGGCCTGCTTCTGGACCGCGTCCGTGATGAACGACCGGGGGAGGCTCCGCCGCGGCTGCGGTGCCGCAGTCACGGCGTCGGAGACGAAGCGCGTGTCGGAAAGGATCTTCCGGGTCGCGTCGTGCCCGGTCACCAGCCAGCAGCGGCTCGTCGGGTCGAAGCTGATCCGGTCGCGCTCCCGCAGCGTGTCGTAGAGACCGTGGGGATCCCTGTACCCTTCCGCCAGTCCTTTCAGCGTGGCCGGGCCCCCGGCGGCAGAGGCCGTCCCACGGCTCATCTCCCCCGTCGACATCCTGTTCATCTCGTTCCTTCCCGGTCTCGAGGAGACATGCGGCCGTGATGTGCGTGTTCCAACACGAAGCTCGCGGAGCACGCGGCCTGGCTTGAAAGGAGTTCCCGGGAGAGGGTACGCCGAAGCAGCGAGGGGCCGTTTTACAAGATGTCCCGTCCGGCACCACGCGTCAATATTGGCTCATTTCGGCCGTGGGGAGGGACGACAGCTCCCACAGGGCCAGGCGCTTGTCGCGGTAGATCCCTCCCGTGTGGGTGCACCGCTCGTCCACCAGCTCCAGCGGGGGAGGGAAGTGGAAGGGCGCCGCCTGGAGGTTCAGCGGCCGCCACGACCCCGTGCGGATCTCCTCGTTCCCGTCACGCTCCACGAAGGTGGTGGTGAGCAGCCAGCGGGAGCCGCTCCGGCGGAAGTTGGCCAGCGTGGCCCACACGTCCGGGGTGGAGAAGTGCACCAGGCAGTCGCGGCAGAGGATCACGTCCGCGGCGGGGAGGGGATCCCGCGAGATATCCGCCCGCGCGAAGCTCCTGCGCTCCGTCCGGTGGAGATCCAGGTTGTGCTCGATCAGCTCCGGCACCACGTCGATGCCGACGTACCGCTCCACGGCGTCCGCCGCCTCCGCGATCCAGTTGAAGTCGCCGCACGGCGCGTCGAGGAGCGTGCGGGTGTCCAGCCGGCGCAGCAGAGCGACCAGCTCCGCCATGAAGTCGGTCCCGCGGGCGCGGGTGGACCCGGGCCCGGAAACGGATTCGGCGTCGCCCCACAGGTTGCGCCGGTAGATCTCACCGAAGAGCGCGCGGTGGTCGGCGGGGGGGTGGAGCCGGTCGGCGATCATCCTCGCGAGGTGCCGGAGTGAGATCATGCGAAAGCGGAGGTCCGGGATGTAGATTGGGGTGTCCCGCGTCCGGAGGTCACGGACGCGAAACCCTTCCGCGGATGCGACGGAAACACGGATGATCCGAAGCTGGCTCAGGAACCGGGGCGCGGCCGACCCGCGCGCCCACCCCATGCCGATCGTCGTCGGCTCGCCCCGCTCCGGGACCACCCTGCTGCGCCTCATGCTGGACTCCCACCCGGAGCTGGCGATCCCGCCGGAAACCGGGTTCCTGGCGCTCGCCCCGAAGCTGCGGGGGAGCGGAGACTCGCTCCGCGAAAGGTTCTTCCATGCGGTGACCGCCTTCGGGGAGCCGGCGCCGGCCTGGCCCGACTTCGAGATCCCGGCCGAAACGTTTCGGGAAGCGCTCCAGGAGATCTCCCCCTTCACCGCTCCCGCCGGCTTCCGCGCCTTCTACCGGCTGTACGCCGAACGCTTCGGCAAGGCGCGCTGGGGGGACAAGACCCCGCTCTACTGCCTGCAGATGGACACCATCCGGCGCGTGCTCCCCGAGGCGCGCTTCGTCCACCTCGTCCGCGACGGGCGCGACGCGGCCCTTTCGCTCCGGAAGATGTGGTTCTCGCCCGGGTGGGAGATCGAGAAGCAGGCGGCGTACTGGCGCCGCTGCGTCCTCGCCGCGCGACGGGCGGGGGCGGGGCGCCCCGACTACCTGGAGGTCCGCTACGAGGAGCTGGTCCTGGACACCCGGACGACGCTGCAGCGGATCTGCGCCTTCGTCGACCTGCCGTACCACGAGGCCATGGAAAGCCACCACCTCCGGGCCCGGGAGCGGCTGGGCGAGCACAAGGGACGCTCGGCGCCCGACGGCACGCCGCTGCTGAGCCGGGAGGATCGGCTGGCCCAGCAGGCGAGCACGATGCAGGCCCCCGACCCGGGCCAGGTCGCCGCCTGGAAGGAGCGGATGAGCGCCGAGGACCGGGCGCGCTTCCGGAGCGTCGCCGGGGACCTGCTGCGGGAGCTGGGTTACGAAGAGTGAGTCACGCTCGCACGGGGGGCGGCGCGGAGCGCCGGGACCCGGCGGCGTCCTCGTACGCGCGGACCATCCCTTCCACGAACTCCCGGGTGGAGAAGCGCTCTTCCACCCGCCTCGCGCCCTCTCGGCCCATCGCGGTGGCGGCCGCCGGGTCGGACAGGAGCCGTTCCAGGGCGTCGGCGAGCGCGGCCGGGTCGCCCGGCGGGACGAGCAGGCCGGTGACCCCGTGCTCCACCTGCTCCGGGATCCCGGAGATCCGCGTCGCCACCACGGGGACGGCGAAGGACATCGCCTCCAGGTTGGTGATCGGGAATCCCTCCCCTCCCACCACCCGGTGGGACCGCCCGTCGAACCGCAGCTCCTCCTCGCTCACAGACGGGAGCACGGTCGCGTCCGCGTGGCGATAGAACGAGAAGGGCGAGTCGTGCCAGCCGGTGAAGGTGAAGTTGTCGACGTGGTGCCCGGCGAGCTTCCGCTCCAGCCAGCCCTGGTAGTCCCGGTGGACGGGGATGAAGTCGCCGATCCAGAGCACGGCGAGCCGCTCCCGCCACCCCCGCGCGTTGAGCAGCGCCACCGCTTCGATCAGGTGGTGGCACCCCTTGAAGGGGGTCAGGGACGCGAAGCAGCAGACGACCTTCACCCCGCGCGTGCGGAGCGACTCCAGGAAGGG
>JAFAYN010000129.1 GCA_019240375.1 Gemmatimonadota bacterium | reverse complement strand
GTGTGGGACGCCCTCGTAGCGGAGTGAACCCGCCCCCGGTGCGCTGCCGATACTGGAGGGAGACGTACCAGGACGGGGACCACCGCGTGCGACCGGGCGCGGCGGCCCGTCCGTGCCCCGAGCTTCCATGCGAACCGTACGACCCTTCCCCCCCGCCCCCGTCCTCCTGCTGGCGCTCGCCGCGGCGTGCACCGAGGCGTCCGCGCCGACCGGGGTGGACGAGGAGCCGCTTTCCTCCCTTCCCGCGAAGAGCGCGACGGCGGGCGTCGTGACCGACGACTTCGACCTGCTGGACCCGGCCCGCTGGCTCCCCGGCGACCACGCCCTCGGGCGTGGCCGGCTGGCCCCGGCCAACGTGAGCGCCGCGGGCGGTGCCGCCGTGCTCACCCTTCCCGCCGGCCGCTACGACGGCGCGGAGATCCGCTCCGCGGCCCGCCACGGCTATGGGAGCTACCTGGCGCGCCTCAGGACGCCGCTGGCCCCGGGGTCCATCTCCGCCTTCTTCCTGTACCAGGGAGTGGAGGGGGGGAACGACGAGGTGGACGTGGAGATCCACAACGACGGCTCGCGGCGGGTGATCTTCACCACCTGGGTGGCCGGGAAGCAGACCAACAGCGTGACCCGCACGCTCCCCTTCGATCCCGCGGCCACGTTCCACGACTACCGCATCGAGTACCAGGCCGGGAAGGTACGCTTCCTGGTGGACGGCGCGCTGATGCAGCAGTGGACCAGCAAGCTCCCGAAGAACGCGATGTACGTGATGACCAACGCCTGGTGGCCCATCTGGCTGAGCGGCGCCCCGGCGACGGCGGACGTGTCGCTGCGGGTGGACCGGATCGAGTACTGAGGGAGGGCCCTCACCCCGGCACTTCGTGCCACCCCTCTCCCAATCCTGGGCGAGGGGAACGACAAAACAACGGAACGAAACGTTGCAGTGCTCCCCTCCCCGCCCGTGGGGGATCGAGGGGGCAAGCTGTGGGGGAGGGGGGCTACAGCGCCGGCTGAACTCCGATGCTGATCCGGCGCCGCACGCCGGGGGTATGAACCCCCCGGCTAGGGACTACAACCGCCCTACCGGGCGGAATGCGTCCGGAGGACGCTCGCCGTGCTCAGCCGGGCTTTTCATAAGCCCGGCAGTGCCCAGTCGAAGCAAAGGGTCGGCATCCGCATGGACGCCGACCCTTTGCCGTTGTTGCCGTTCCCCACCGTTCCCAGAAGATGTTGCGGAGGGAGACGCGCCCGGCGGTTCGGGCGTGGCTCCCGTAGCGGTCGGGGAGACTGCCAGCAGTATCGGCAGGCTCCCCGGCCCCGCGGAAGAGACCGCGTAGTTTGCGGGCTCTGGAGCGGCCCGCCCCCACACGCAACCATCCACCTGGAACTCAAACTCGCTTCCCGACCAGCTCCTGCAGCCGCCCCCGGTACCCCCGGCTGGAGGTCAGCTTCGTCCCGTCCTGCAGGATCACCACGTAATCCCCTCCGAACCACGACTGCACCTCGCGGATCCGGTCGATGCGCACCAGCGTGGAGCGGTGGATCCGGATGAACGCGTCCGGGTCGAGCTGCTCCTCCACCCGGGAGATCGACTCGCGCAGGTGGTGCTCGCTCTTGCCCGCGTGTACCAGCACGTGCTTCCCCGCCGCCTCTACCCAGTCCACCTCCGCCACCGGGAGGAAGCGCGCCCGCCCCTCGGACCGGATCACCAGCCGCTCGACGTGGCGCCGCCGCCGCGGCTCCATCTCGGCCAGCATCGCCAGGACGCGCCTCCCCACCTCGTCCGGGTCGGCGCGGCTCAGGCGCTCCCGCGCGCGGCGGAGCGTTTCGGCCAGCCGCGCCTCGTCGAAGGGCTTGAGCAGATAGTCCAGCGCGTGCACCTCGAAGGCGCGCAGCGCGTACCGGTCGTACGCGGTGACGAACACCAGGGTGGGGAGCCCTTCCGGCTCCAGCGCGCGCACCACCCCGAAGCCGTCCAGCTCCGGCATCTGCACGTCCAGGAAGAGGAGGTCGGGCGGGTCGTCGCGGACGGCTTCCACCGCCTCGGCCCCGTTGCGGCACTCGCCCACCACCTCCACGTCGGCCTCCTCTTCCAGCATGAAGCGGAGGAGGTCGCGCGCCAGCGGCTCGTCGTCCACGATCAGGGCGCGGATCCGCTTCATCCCGCGCGCAGAGCCGGGGTGGGGAGCGCGGGGGCGGGGCGCTCCACCCCGACCGTACAGGGGATCTCGAACCAGACCCGCACGCCCCCGCCGGGGCGCTGGCCCAGCTCGAAGGCGTGCTCGCCGCCGTACAGCTGCCGCAGGCGCGCGCGGGTGTTCCCCAGCCCGATCCCCTCGCGCACCGCGCCGGCGGAGGGGCGGAGCCCCACCCCGTCGTCGCTCACCTCCACCCGGAACACCCCTCCGTGCCGCTCCGCCCGCACCTCGACCCGGCCGGGGGCGGCGCGCGGCGCGATCCCGTGCCGGATGGCGTTCTCCACCAGCGGCTGCAGGATCAGCCGGGGGAGTTCGAAGTCGAGCGTGTCGGGCGCGACGGCCAGCTCCACCCGCAGCCGGTCGCCGAAGCGCACCTGCTGGATGTCCAGGTACAGCCCCAGGAACTCCAGCTCCTGCCGGAGCGGGACGAGGTGCTCCTCCCCGCCCTCCAGCGAAAGGCGGAGCAGGTCGCTGAGCTGCGCCATCATGCGCCGCGCCGCCCGCACGTCGTGCAGCATCAGCCCGGAGATGGCGTGCAGGGTGTTGAACAGGAAGTGGGGGTGGAGCTGGATGCGGAGCACTTCGAGCTGCGCCCGGGCGAGCCGGGCCTCCAGCTCCAGCGCGGCCCGCTCCCGCGCCTGGTAGGCCCGGTTGTAGCGGAGCGAGTGGTAGACGGCGGCCACCCCGGTGAAGAACAGGTAGTTGATGACGATGGCGTTGCCGACCTGCCTGCGGAACAGCTCCCCCAGGTCGGGGAAGGGCTGGGACTCCAGGGTTCTGCGGATCAGGACCACCGCCAGGAGCTGCAGCGGGCTGACCACCAGCATGGTGAGCACCAGCACGCCCAGGTTACGCAGGCGGTGCGGCGCTTCCAGCGGGAAGCGCCGCGCCCCGGCGACGATCAGGGGGGTGAGGGCGGCCCAGATCCCGTAGTTGATGACGCTGGACACCAGCATGTCCGGAAGGGAGATGGGGCGCCCCAGCGACGCGCTGGTAATGTGCCCCGCGACCGCGAAGACCAGCCCCACCAGCGTCCACACGGCGACCACGCCCAGCCACACCACCCACCGCCGCCCACGCGGCTCCGTCACGAGTCCCCTGTTCCGGCGAATTCCTGCGTCATGTACGGTGCTTCCGGTCGAAGGGCCACGCGGGCGAAGAGCCCGAGCGAAGGGGGGAGCCCCCGGACCCGATGAAAGGGGTCCGCGCGCAAGAGAAGGAGCAGGAAACCATGTCGCCGCCTGTCGTCAGGAGTGTGTACCGGCCGCCGCGAAGGGCGAAGAAGAACGGCGAACCGATAACGCACCTGCCGAAGGGCAACCATCGAAAAGGAACGAGCCGCAGCGTACGAGGAACGAACCACACGTCTGGAGGAACGGATCAAGGGCGCCGCGCGCCCGTAGCAGGCCCCCTCCCCGGCGCTCCGCGCCACCCCTCCCCCACGGGTGGGGAGGGGTTGTTGGGTCCAGCTTTTCGTCGTTCCCGCAGTACCCCACAAATCTTTGTCGGAGGGGGACCACGGCAGTATTGTGGGCTCACTCCGAGGGCGGGGAGACTGCCGGTAGTATCGGCAGGCTCACCGGCCCCGCGGAAGAGACGGACGGCTGTTTCGTCCGGCTCTGGAGCGGCCCCGCCAAAACGACACTCGAAACAAACCCCCGTGAGAATAACCCCACCCGCAAGAGGACCGATTCTTGAATCCCCCACCCGCCGCGCCCGAAAGCCCCCGGACACGAACAACGATCACCGCGCATGGACGCTCAGGAGGAGATCCGCGTCACCGGCTGGACCGAGCTGAACGAGCGCCTCTACGAGGGCTCGTACAAGCACGAGATCATGCGCAACCGCTCCACCTTCGCCTTCCGGGGCGTGTCCAGCTCCCACTACAGCCTGACCACCAGCCTGTGGCGCCTGGGCGGGAGCTACGTGGAGATGGAGCAGCACCTCCTGCGCAACTTCCGCAAGTACGCCCGGCGCAACTCCGTCCCCGAGGACTCGTTCTGGAACTGGCTGGCGCTGGCCCAGCACCACGGCCTCCCCACCCGCCTGCTGGACTGGAGCTTTTCCCCGCAGGTGGCCATGCACTTCGCCACCGCCGACCTGCGCCGCTTCGACGAGGACGGGGTGATCTGGAGCGTGGACTTCGTGCGCGCCCACGAGCTGCTTCCCGACGACCTGCGCGAGCTGCTGGCGGAGGAGCGGAGCGACGTGTTCACGGTGGAGATGCTGGACCGCGCCGCCGGCTCGCTGCGGGCGTTCGGGGAGCTGGCCGGCGACGACTTCCTCCTGTTCTTCGAGCCGCCCTCGCTGGATGACCGGATCGTGAACCAGTTCGCGCTCTTTTCGGTGATGTCGCGTGCCGACGCCCCGCTGGAGCGGTGGCTGGAGCGCCACCCGGGGCTGTACCGCAAGATCGTCATCCCGGCGGAGCTGAAGTGGGAGGTGCGCGACAAGCTGGACCAGGCCAACGTCACCGAGCGGGTGCTCTTTCCCGGGCTGGACGGGCTCAGCCAGTGGCTGAAGCGCTACTACACCCCGCGCACCCGCCCCCACGACGGCGGCCCGGACCCGGAGGACTCGCGC
>JAFAYN010000084.1 GCA_019240375.1 Gemmatimonadota bacterium | reverse complement strand
CCGCGGTGGAGGCGCTGTCCCGGCACCCGTGGCCCGGCAACATCCGCGAGTTGGCCAACATCGTGGAGCGGCTGGTGATTCTTCACGCAGGGTCGGACGTGGGGGTGGCCGACATCCGCGCGCTGCTGGCCGGGGCCACCTCGGCGCCCGCCCCGGAGCCGGGCGTCGGCTACCGGTCCGACGACGAACGGTCTTTGACGGACCGGCTGGACGACTACGAGCGGCATCTTCTGCTGGGGGCGATCGAGGAGGCGGACGGGAGCATCGCGGAGGCGGCTCGATTGCTCCAGACCGACCGTGCGAACCTGTACCGGCGGATGAAGCGTCTCGGCATCGAGCGCTGAGGGGTTCTTCTGGATGGAGTGGATGGTTCGGGGCCGCTCCAGAGCCGGACGAAACAGCCGTCCGTCTCTTCCGCGGGGCCGGTGAGCCTGCCGATACAGCCGGCAGTCTCCCCGTCCCGGAGTGAGCCCGGCGAAACAACCCGCCGGTCTCCCTCCGTACAGGATGTGGGAACGGCAGGGAACTGCGGAACGGCAGGCATCTTAGCGTCGTTCAGCCTTCCCCGGAATTGGGGGAAGGTGGCGAGCCCAAGCGAGCCGGATGGGGGCGTGCTGAGCCGGCGTTCGCGCGAGCCCTACCAGCCCCCCTCCCCCGGCCCCTCCCCCACGAGGGGGGAGGGGAGCACTGCAACGGCCGATTTCGGTTGCAGTTCTCCCCCTTTCTCCTGCTTGCGGGGGAAAGGGGGCCGGGGGGATAGGGGGCCTCCGCGGTGACACTCCCCCGCGTCGTTCCGACACGGATTCGCACCGGCGCCCTGCGCGCCGAAAACGCAACCGATTGCTCGGCAAAAGCTTGAAGGAGCACTCCCGGTCGGCATGGCCCGTGCCCTTGCCGGGGCTCGATCGCCTTCCCGCCTCGTGCTCCCCTTTTCACGGAGGAACCATGCGAACCCCCATTCTCCTCACCCTCTCCGCCTTCCTCCTCGCGGCGCACGCCACCCTCGGCGTGGCGCAGGAAACGGAGGCGCGCCCCGCCGCCCCGGCGGACACCCTGCGCCGCGCCGACCTCCCACGCGACGTGGCGGACCGGATCGTCGACTTCTTCAACGACCCCGAGACGCTGCACTTCAGCGGGCGGACGCGCATCCCCGAGGAGCGTGCCGTCTCCGGCGACGTGGCGGTGCTCGGCGGGCCGCTGACCGTCGCGGGGCACGTGCAGGGGCGGGTGGTCGTCATCAACGGCGACGTGGAGCTCCTCCCCGGAGCCGTCATCGACGGGGACCTCACCGTGGTGGGGGGGGAGATCACCGGGGTGGAGGTGGCGCGCATCGGGGGGCAGGCGGTCGCCTATTCGGAGCCGCTTCGCTACTCCCACGACGGCGACCGGATCTCGCACCGCGAGCGGCGGGTGCGGCTGGGCGCGCGCACGGGGGAGAGCGCCCACACCGAGCACTTCGGGCGGGGGAGCTTCACCGTCACCACCGGGAAGAGCTACAACCGGGTGGAGGGGCTCCCCATCCAGTTCGGACCGACCATCGAGACGGGAGGGCGGAACCCCTTCCGCGTCAGCGCGCTCGCCATCTACCGCACCGAGTCGGGCCCCTTCTTCGAGACCGAGCGCTGGGGGCACGACGTCACCGCCGAGCAGTTCCTGGGCGGGCACCGCGCCTTCCGCGTGGGTGCGGGGGTGCACTCGGTGGTGAGCCCCATCGAGGCGTGGCACGTTTCCGACACCGAGAGCGCCCTTTCCACCTTCCTCTTCCACCGCGACTTCCGCGACCACTACGAGCGCAAGGGGTGGCGCGCCTTCGCCACCCTGGAGCCGCGCGGCACGCCCTACTCCCTCACCGCAGAGTACCGCTCCGAGCGGCACTCCAGCCTCGCCGTGGGAGACCCGTGGACGGTGTTCAACAGCACCGGGGAGTGGCGCCCGCAGCCGCTGGTGGGCGAGGGGCGGCTCAATTCCCTGGTCTTCAGCGGGCGCTTCGACACCCGCAACGAGACCGACGACCCCTCCACCGGGTGGTTCATCCGGGGGCAGGTGGAGCACGCCCTGGACTCCGGCCTGGAGCGCCCGGCGGCGTACGTGGCCGGACCCTTCCCGTTCGACGGGCGGATCGCCGTCCCGGCCGTCCCCTTCGACCGCTTCACCACCGGGACGCTGGACATCCGTCGCTACAACCGCGTCGACCCCGAGTCGCGCCTCAACTTTCGGCTCCTCCTCGGCGGGGCGCTCACCGGCTCCGCCCTCCCCCCGCAGCGTCAGCACGCGCTAGGCGGCGAGGGGTCGCTTCCCGGGTACTCGCTCTTCCAGCTCGACTGCGGCGCCCGCTTCAGCCGCGTCTACCGGGCGGCCGATGTCCCGTTCCCCGACGCGGACGCGAGCCGCGCCCCCGTGTTCGTCCCGGCGTACGGGTGCGACCGCTTCGCCCTCTTCCAGTCCGAGTACCGGGGGAACCTGGCCTTCCACTTCGGGTGGGGCGGCCACTCCTGGAACGATGAGGGCGAGGACGACGACCGCTCGTGGAACGGCGACCTAGACTGGGTGCTCTTCGCGGACGCGGGGCGGGGATGGGTGCGCCCGGGGTCCGCGGGGATGCACGACGAGCCGACCGCGGTGGACGCCGGCGTCGGGCTGGTCCTGGACCAGGTGGGCGTGTACGCCGCCGTCCCCCTGCGGAACGGCCACGGGGTGAACCTTTTCATCCGGCTCGGCACCCGCTTCTGATGGCTCGCCTCCCGCGCCTCGGGGCGTGGCTCCTCGTCCTCGTGCTGGCGTGCGCCGGGTACGCCCCGGCGCGTGCCCAGACCCCGCTCACCCTCGCGGTGGGCGGGGCCACGGCGTCGTGGCGGCCGCAGGTACGGGTGCAGGGGATGCTGGACGACGAGGGGCTGCGGGACGCGCTCTCCTCCGGGCTCCCGCTCCGCTTCCAGTTCCGGGTCGAGCTGTGGGAGAAGGGGGTGTTCGACCGGCTGGCGGGGACGCACCGCGCCGCGCTGGCGGTGCTGCAGGACCCGCTGGACGGCGGGTACACGCTCGGCAACGGGCGCGCCGAGCGCCGCTTTGCCACTCTCACCGAGATCGAGGGAGGGCTGGAAGCGGCCTTCGCCTCCACCCTGCACCCCTCGCGGCAGGGGCGCTACTACTACATCGCCGTGCTGGAGGTGGAAACGCTCTCGCTCTCGGACCTGGAAGAATTGCAGCGCTGGCTCCGCGGCGAGGCGCAGCCGGCGGTGGCGGGTCGCCGCTCGGTGGGGCGGGCAGTGCAGAGCGGGCTGCAGCGGGCGGTGTCGCGGATCATCGGCCTCCCCACGCGCAGGTACGAGGTGCGCTCCCCCATCTTCTCGCCGCGCTGATCCGCGGTCCACGGGTACCAAAAGCAGCAGGGGGTGCCGACGCGACGTCGGCACCCCCTGCTCGTTCTGTCGTCCGGCTCCGGCCTTACGCGTACGCCTCGGTCGGGAGGCAGGCGCAGACGAGCTGGCGGTCGCCGGCGGCGTTGTTCACGCGCCCCACGTGCGGCCAGAACTTCCGCTCCCTCGCCGCGCGGGTGGGGAAGGCGGCCTGCTCGCGCGAGTAGGGGTGGTCCCACTCGTCGGCCATCACCACCGCCTGCGTGTGCGGGGCGTTCTTGAGCGGGTTGTCCTGCCGGTTCATGATCCCCGCCTCGATCTGCCGGATCTCCTCGCGGATGGCGATCATCGCCTCGCAGAAGCGGTCGATCTCGGCCAGCGACTCGCTCTCCGTCGGCTCGATCATCAGCGTCCCCGCCACCGGGAACGAGACGGTGGGGGCGTGGAAGCCGTAGTCCATCAGCCGCTTCGCCACGTCCTCCACCTCGATCCCCGCCGACTGCTTGAGCTGCCGCAGGTCCACGATGCACTCGTGCGCCACCGTCCCGTTCCGCCCGCGGTAGAGCACCGGGTAGTGCTCCTCCAGCCGGTGGGCGATGTAGTTGGCGTTGAGGATCGCCACCTCGGTCGCCCGCTTCAACCCCGCCGCGCCCATCAGGTGGATGTACACGTACGAGATGGGGAGGATGCTGGGGCTCCCCCACGGCCCGGCCGACACCGCGCCGTGCTCGCCCTGCCCGACCGGGACCACCGGATGCCCGGGGAGGAAGGGGACCAGGTGCTCCGCCACGCCGATGGGGCCCATCCCCGGGCCGCCGCCGCCGTGCGGGATGCAGAAGGTCTTGTGCAGGTTCAGGTGGCACACGTCCGCGCCGAAGTCGCCCGGGCGGCAGATCCCCACCTGCGCGTTCATGTTGGCGCCGTCCATGTACACCTGCCCGCCGTGCCGGTGGACGACGTCGCAGATCTCGCGGATCCCCTCCTCGAACACGCCGTGCGTGGAGGGATAGGTCACCATCAGCGCCGCCAGGCGGTCGGCGTGCTGCTCGGCCTTGGCGCGCAGGTCGGCGATGTCGACGTTGCCGCTGGCGTCGGTCCCCACCACCACCACCTTGAGCCCCGCCATCACCGCGCTGGCCGGGTTGGTCCCGTGCGCCGACTGCGGGATCAGGCACACGTCGCGGTGCGCCTCGCCCCGATGCTCGTGGTAGTCGCGGATGCACAGCAGCCCCGCGTACTCGCCCTGCGAGCCCGCGTTGGGCTGCAGCGAGACCGCCGCGAAGCCGGTGATCTCCGCCAGGTCGGCTTCCAGCTGCCGGAAGAGCTCACGGTACCCCTCGGTCTGCTCCTTCGGGGCGAAGGGGTGCATCCGGCTGAACTCCGGCCACGACACCGGGAACATCTCGGCGGTGGCGTTCAGCTTCATGGTGCACGAGCCGAGCGGGATCATGGAGTGCGTCAGCGACAGGTCGCGCGACTCCAGCTTGCGGATGTACCGCAGCATCTCCGTCTCGGAGTGGTACCGGTTGAAGACGGGGTGCGTCAGGTACTCGCTGGTGCGCGCGAAGGGAGCCGGGATCGCCAGCTCCACCTCGTCGGCCAATTCCTCGGCGCGGAAGGGGACGGCCGAGCCGCGGGCCAGCGCCGCGAACACAGCGTCCAGCTCCTCCACGCCGGTGGTCTCGTCCAGCGCCACGCAGATCCCGCCCTCGCCCAGCGCACGGAGGTTGATCCCCCGGTCGCGCGCGGCGGCCAGGATGCTCTCGGCGCGGGTTCCCACCTCGATCCGCACCGTGTCGAAGAAGTTCTCGTGCACCACCGTGTAGCCGAGCCGCTTCGCCCCCGCGGCCACGATCCCGGCCAGGAGGTGGACCCGCTCGGCGATCTCGCGTAGCCCCTTCGGCCCGTGGTACACCGCGTACATCCCCGCCATCACCGCCAGGAGCACCTGCGCCGTGCAGATGTTGCTGGTGGCCTTTTCGCGGCGGATGTGCTGCTCGCGCGTCTGCAGCGCCATGCGGAGCGCGCGGTTCCCCTGCGCGTCGCTCGACACCCCGATGATGCGGCCCGGGATCTGGCGCTTGTGCTCCTCGCGGCAGGCGAAGTACGCCGCGTGCGGCCCGCCGAACCCGAGCGGCACCCCGAAGCGCTGCGTGGTCCCCACCACCATGTCGGCGCCCCACTCCCCCGGCGGGGTCAGGAGCGCCAGCGACAGGAGGTCGGCCGCGACCACCACCGTCGCCCCCTCCTCGCGCGCCCGCTGGGCGAAGGCGCCGTGGTCCACCACCGCGCCGTCCGTGGCCGGGTACTGCAGGAGGACGCCGAACACCGGCGTCGAGAAGTCGAAGCCGTCCGCGTCGCCCACCAGCACGTCGATCCCGCGCGCCTTCGCCCGGGTGCGCACCACGTCGATGGTCTGGGGGTGGCAGTCGGCGGCGACGAAGAAGGTGTTCCGCTCCTCGCTCCCCGAGATCCCGTACGCCATGGCCATCGCCTCGGCAGCGGCGGTCCCCTCGTCCAGCAGAGAGGCGTTGGCGATGGGGAGCCCGGTCAGGTCGATCACCA
>JAFAYN010000069.1 GCA_019240375.1 Gemmatimonadota bacterium | reverse complement strand
GCCGTCACCCGGGGGAGCACCGCCGCCAGCGCCTCGGCGTTGCGCTGCTCGTACAGCACGTCCGCGGCGAGCACCGTGTCGAAGCGCCCCAGGTCGGGCGGGAGGTCGCGCCAGTCCACCAGCCGCGCCGCCAGCGCCGGGAGCCCGTTACGCTCGGCATTGACCCGGGCGAAGCGGAGCGCATCGTCGTAGTAGTCGGTGGCGAGCACGTCCGCGCCGCGGGACAGGAGCGCCAGCGAGGGGAGCGCCACCCCGCACCCCAGCTCCAGGACGCGGCCGGCGGGCGCCGGGCCGTCCAGCAGCCGCCGGGCGAGCGCCCGCGCCGAGGGCCACAGGTCGGCCCAGTAGGGGAGGCGCTCGTCCTCGTCGAAATCCGACTCGTCGATCAGCTCGTCGGCGGCGCGGGGGAGGAGGACGTCCAGCCAGAACGCGCCGTGGACGAACGGCTCCACCCGGGTGACGAAGCGGCGCAGGAGCTCGCTTTCCAGCGGGGAAGGGGGCACGCGACGGGGCTCCGGGTGAGCGGGAAATGCTTGCCGCTCGCGCCGCGGCGGCGGTACCTTGGGGCGGGCCGGCGCGGATCGCCCCGGGCCGGCCGAAAGTACCCCCGACGTCCCCGCTCCGAAAGACCGATGTCGACGCGGCGATCCTTCGAGCGCCGGCTCCGTATCGCGCTGGTGCTCTTTTCCATCCTCCCCTCGCTGACGCTGCTCGGCGCGGGGACGTACCTCCTGTCCGCCACCGTGGCGGGGACGGACTCACGGCGGGCGTGGGACCGGGTGGGGGAGAGCGGCGGGGCGCTGATCCACCGCGCCGAGCGCGCCGGCGACCCGGAGCTGGTCCGTGCCGCGGGGCGCCACCGGGACGAGCTGACCGGCTCGGTGATCCAGGCGCGGCGCTGGGAGTACCTGGAGCGGCGGGCACTGGTGGCGCTCCCGGTGGCGGCGCTCCTCCTGGCCGCTTTCCTCACCTGGCTCGCCTTCCGCGCCGCGCGGGGGATCGCGCGGGAGCTGTCGCGCCCGGTGGACGACCTGGCGGGATGGGCGCAGCGGGTGGGGCGGGGGGAGCCGCTCCCTCCCCCCGAGACCGACCGCCCGGACGAGGCGGGGGAGTTCGGGATCCTGCGCGCCGCCTTCCGGCAGATGGAGGCCGAGCTGGTCGCCTCCCGCGCCCGCGCGCTGGAAGCGGAGCGGATGCGCACCTGGGTGACCATGACGCGCAACGTGGCGCACGAGCTCAAGAACCCGCTCACCCCCATGCGCCTGGCCGTGCGCGCCCTGGAAGCCCGCGCCACCGCTCCCGCCGACCGCGAGGCGCTGGAGGTGATCGCCGCCGAGTCGGCGCGGCTGGAGGAGCTGGCGCGCTCCTTCGCCCAGTTCGGCCGCCTCCCCGAGGGACCCACCAGCGAGATCGACCTGCAGGAGATGCTGCAGTACCTGCTGCGCACCCACCTCCCCCCGGAGGTGTCGTCGCGGCTGCGCGCCCCGGTGGACCTCCTCCCCGTACACGGGCACCACGACGCCCTGTCGCGCGCCTTCGCCAACCTCCTCCTCAACGCCGCCGACGCGGTGGGCGGGACGGGCGCGGTGACGGTGGTGATGCGCAGCGCCGGCGACGCGGTGGAGGTGCGGGTCACCGACAACGGCCCCGGGATTCCGCCCGAGAATCTGGAGCGGATCTGGGAGCCGGACTTCACCACCAAGACGCGCGGCACCGGCCTGGGTCTGGCGCTGGTGCGCCGCACGGTGGAGGCGCACGGCGGGCGCGTCGCCGCCCTGAACCGCCCCGAGGGGGGCGCCGACTTCCGGGTCCTCCTCCCCGCCGCGCATGCCGCCGCGGCGCTCCCCCCCGCATCGGGTCCATGTCCACCATCCTGATCGTCGACGACGAGCCGAACATCCGCCGCATGCTGGGGAGCCTCCTCCGCGCCGAGGGGTTCCGCACTCGCGAGACCGGGACCGCCAAGGGCGCCCTGGCCGAGGTGATGTCGGAGGAGCCCGACGCGGTGCTGATGGACCTGTACATGCCCGAGGAGACCGGGCTGGACGTCCTCCCCCGCATCCAGCAGGCGGCGCCCGACCTTCCCGTGGTGATGATGAGCGGCAAGGCGTCGCTTTCCGACGCGGTGCGGGCCACCAAGCTGGGCGCCTTCCACTTCATCGAGAAGCCGCTCTCCCCCGAGTCGGTGCTGGTCACCCTCCGCTCCGCGCTGGAATTGCGGCGCGCCCGCGAGCTGAACCGTGCGCTGCGCGAGGAGCTGGGTGAGGGCGAGGAGATGGTGGGGCGGAGCGACAGGGTGGAGGCGGTGCGGGCGCTGATCGGCCGGGTGGCGGGGACGGGGGCGCGCGTCCTGGTCACCGGTGAGTCGGGCACCGGGAAGGAATTGGCCGCCAGCGCGATCCACCGGCTGTCCCCGCGCGCCGGAGGGCCGTTCGTGCGGGTCAACTGCGCCGCCATCCCGCGCGACCTGGTGGAGTCCGAATTGTTCGGGCACGAGCGGGGCTCCTTCACCGGGGCCACCGAGCGGCGGCGCGGGCGCTTCGAGCTGGCGAGCGGGGGAACGCTCTTCCTGGACGAGATCGGCGACCTGAGCCTGGAAGCGCAGGCCAAGCTTCTCCGCGCGCTGGAGGCCGGGGAGATCGAGCGCGTGGGCGGCTCCGAGCCGATCCCGGTGGACGTACGCGTGGTGGCCGCGACCAACAAGGATCTGCGCGCCGAGGTGGCCCCGGCCAGCAGCGCGCGGATGTCGGCCACCCCCACGTCCGACCCTGCGTGAAGAATCACCAGCCGCTCCACGATGTTGGCCAACTCGCGGATGTTGCCGGGCCACGGGTGCCGGGACAGCGCCTCCACCGCGG
>JAFAYN010000052.1 GCA_019240375.1 Gemmatimonadota bacterium | reverse complement strand
CCCCGGGGTGGCGGAGCTGGAGCGGGCGATGCGCGTCCTCGTTGCGGGGCTCCCGCAGCTCGAGGCGGTGGTCGCGGCGGAGGCGTCGCACCCCTTCGCGCTCTTCCTGGCCCTGTGCGCCACCGCGGGGCAGCTCGCCGCGCTGGGCGGCGCGGTGCCCCCGCAGTTCCCGGCGTACGACCACCGCGACGTGCGGGCGGTCTTCGCCCCGGTACTGGACTTCTGCAGGAGGATGGTGGACGGGGTGCAGGAGTCGTACGCCCCCGTCCCCTTCCGCTTCCGCGAGGGGGCCTTCGGCCTCCCGCTCCGCGAGGAGTGGCTCCAGCCGCCGGTGCTGGTGGGGGTGGTGGCGCAGCCGGGGATGACGGAGGGGGAGGTGATCTCGTGGATGGACGGGACGCTGATCGGGTCGCGGAGCCGGATGGCCTCGCTCCGGGAGCGCCGCATCCGCGGGGTGGGGCGCCGCCGCGTCTCCGACCCCTCGCGCGAGTTCCAGCTGGCGCCGGGGAGCGGGGTCCTGGTCTTCGCCCTCCGCACCGACGAGGACTTCATCGTCCCCGGCGAGGAGCTGGAGATCGCCCACCCCGCCCCGGGCACGCTCCGCCCCCGCGAGATCGTCCTGTATGCTCCGAAGGCCCCCTGAGATGACCGTCTCCGAACCCGGTGGCTCCTTCGTCCTCGCGGCCTTCCGCGAGTTCTACGGCGAGGTGATCTCCCTCAAGGACGGGGTGCTCGCCGACCCGTGGGAGGGCGCCCTGCGCGCCGGCGGGGAGGAGGAGCGGCGCCAGGCGGGGATCGCCGCCGCGCAGGAGCTGTGCGGCCGGCTCACGGCGCTGGCGGAGCGGCAGGGGCGCGAGGCCCGGCGCCAGGGGCTGGAGGGAGGGGTGGCTCCCTTCCGCGAGGCGCAGTACGTGATGGCCGTGCTGGCCGACGAGGTCTTCCTTTCCCTGGAGTGGGAGGGGCGCGAGGCGTGGGCCGCGTCGCCGCTGGAGGCGCGGCTCTTCGGCACCTACTTCGCGGGGGAGATGTTCTTCCGCCGGGTGGACGAGCTTCTCCGCGACCCGGAGGACGTGAACCGCGAGATCGCCGCCATCTACCTGATGGCGCTCTCGGTGGGGTTCCAGGGGAAGTACCGCGGGACGCCGCGGACCGACGAGCTGGAGCGCTACCGGCGCGAGCTCTTCCCCTTCGTCTTCCGCCGCAACCCCTCCCTCCGCGAGGGCGACCGCCCCCTCTTCCCGCAGGCCGGGGCGCACACCCTGGACGATCCGGAGCGCCTCCGTCTCCCGAACCTCACCCCCTGGATGGTCGCCGTGGCGGCGATGCTCCTGGTCTACCTGGCGGTGGCGCACGGCCTCTGGCGGGACGCCACCCTGAGGCTAAGGGAGGCCAACGCCTCCGTCGCCGAGGTCACCCGCACCATGCCCGCGCGATGAGCGGCCTCGCCGGCTTCCTCCTGCGCATCCGTCCGGCGCTCCCCTGGATCCTCCTGGCGGCGGCGCTCGGCGCGGCGCTCCTCGCCTTCCTCCTCTGGCGCGCGGCGCGACGGGCGCCGGTCCCCGTCCCCGGCGCCCCCGTGGGGGAGGAGCCCGAACCGGACGTCGACCCCGAGGCCTCCTCCAACGACCTGCGGCGCTCCTTCGCGGAAGGGCTCCGCACCCTGCGGCGCTACGTCCCGGGGCGGGAGTTCCGCTACCGGATCCCCTGGGTGCTGGTGCTGGGGGAGAGCGGGGCGGGGAAGAGCGCCTCGCTGGCGTACGGAGGGGTGGAGCGCCCCTTCGCCGACCCGGGGGAGGATCCCTTCGCCACCAAGCGGGCGTGCCGCTGGTCGTTCTTCGAGCGCGGGGTGGTGCTGGACGTGGCGGGCGACCTTTTCCTCCGCGCCGGGGGGCGCGGCTCGGACGAGCGGGGGTGGGGCACCCTCCTCCGCCTCCTGCGGCGGAACCGCCCCGAGCGCCCCGTGGACGCTGTGGTCCTGACGATCCCCGCCACCGACCTGTACGGCCCCCGCGCGCTGACCCGCGAGGCGCTGGTGGCGCGCGGGGAAGCCGCCTTCGCGAAGCTGTGGGAGGTGCAGAAGGAGCTGGGGGTACGCTTCCCGGTGTACGTCCTGGTCACCAAGTGCGACCGGGTCGCCGGCTTCCGCGGGCTCTGCCAGGCGCTCCCGGAGCCGCTGCGCGACGACGTCTTCGGGTGGTCGTCGCCGTACCCGCTGGAGGCGTCCTTCGCCCCGGAGTGGGTGGACGAGGCGTTCGCCTCCATGGGGCGCGAGCTGTACGAGGTGCAGGTGGAGCTCCTGGGCGGGGGCGAGCCGGTGCGCGACCCCGACGGCGTCTTCCGCTTCCCCGGTGAGCTGGCCCGCCTCCGCGAGCCGCTGAGGAGCTGGTCGAGGGAGGTGTTCCGGGAGAGCGCCTACCACGAAACCTTTTCCTTCCGGGGCGTCTACTTCACCGGCGACTCCGAGGAGGACCTCCCCGTGTCGGCCGACGCCCCCGCGGACGCCGCGGCCCGGGAGCGCCGCCCCGCCTTCCTGCGCCGCCTCCTGGAGGACAAGGTGCTGGCGGAGCGGGGGCTGGTGCGCCCGGCGAAGACGGCGTCGCTCTCGCGGAACCGGACGGTGCTGGCCGCCCAGATCCTCCTGGTCCTGATCCCGCTGGTGGGCGGGGCGGGCGCGGCCCACGGCTACTACCGGATCCGGAACAACTCCGACCACCTGGCGCAGCTCCTGGGCGAGGTCCGGCGCGACCTGCTCCGCCTGGAGGTGGCGGAGCGCGACACCTCGCGCCTCGACGCCCACCGGGTGTGGGCCGAGGTGCACGCGTACGACCTCCTGCAGAACATGTCGGAGGTGGGGCAGGCGGCGCTCTGGTCGCCCTTCCTCCCCTCGTCGTGGGCGGGCGGGCTGCGGCGGGAGGTGAACGGGTCGATGACCGCCGCCTTTTCCGGGGTGGTCTTCCCCGCCATGCGCTCCTCGCTCCTGGTGCGCGCCGACTCGCTCCTCCCGCCGACGG
>JAFAYN010000557.1 GCA_019240375.1 Gemmatimonadota bacterium | reverse complement strand
GCCAGGCGTCGCCGGGGAGGCGGCGGGCGGCCGCCAGGGCTAGGGCGAGCAGGAGGGTGCTGTGCAGGGCGTAGGTGGCGAGCCACCCGGCCAATGCGGGGAGCGGCGGGCTCATCCCTCGCCCTCCCGCTCACGCAGCTCCCGCTCCTTCCTTTCGATGATCTCGCGGGCGCGGGCCAGGTCCTCCGGGTTGGTGTCGCGCTCGCTCAGGAGGTGGCTCACCAGCCCGGCCACGTCGCCCGAGAAGAGCCGCGCGGTGATCCCGGTGAACTCGCTCACCACCGAGCGCCGCACCTGCTCGCGCGTCACCGTGGCGCGGTAGACGTACTGCCGCTCCTCCACGCGGTGCGCCACCACGCCCTTTTCCTCCAGGCGCGACAGGAGGGTGGAGATGGTCGGCTGGGCAACGCGCCGCCCCTTCCGCAGCTCGTCGTGCACGTCCAACACGGCCGCCTCGCCCTTTTCCCAGAGCACGTCCATGATCGCGAGCTGGAGCTCGGTCAGCGAGTATTGCATCGGGTCTCCCTGGTGTGTGTCGTCGGAGGTGGTCATTCGGCGCCCGCGGGGGTGCCGCGCAGCTCGGCCAGCAGGCGTTTCGCCGGGTCCATGCTCGGGTCGAGCCGCACGGCGTTCTCCAGCGCCGCTCTGGCCTTCGCGCGGTCGCCGGCGCGGAGCTGCGCCTGACCCAGCCCGTAGTATGCCAGCGCGGAGCCGGGGAGGTAGTCGAGCGTCGCCTGGAACCACTGCGCGGCGGTCGCCGTCTGGCCCTCGGCCAGGAGCTGGAACCCGCACGCGGCTACCCCGGCCTCGCTCCGCGCCTGCGGGATGCGCGGGTCGGCGGCGAAGGCCCAGCACAGGCGCATGGTGGGCGCCCACTCCGCGTGGCCGCGCACCTGGCGGATGAAGGCGGCGGGGTCGTCGGGCGCCCGGAAGGCGAGCGCGGAGTCGAGCACCGGGTCGCGGTTGGCGAACTGGTCGGCGGCGGTGCGCTGCACGGGGAGGTGCGGCTCGGTCCAGGGGCGCTTCTCGTCGCCGTCGGAGCTGCGCCAGTAGATGATGGAGGCGCGCACCGTCAGCCCGCTGTTGGGGAGGCGGAACTTGCGCGAGTCACCGAAGGCGCTGGGGGCGCTCCCGGTCGGCTCGCCCACGAACATCGCGTAGGTGAGGTGCTCCAGGTCGTTGACGAAGAGCTGCGCGGCCGAGAAGGTCTCGCGCCCGGTCAGCACGAACAGGCGCCCCGGCCGGTCCACCGCGCTCCCCGCCAGCGCCTCCAGCAGCGGCCGGCCGATCCCCGCGTTGCCGCCGGGGTTGTGGCGCAGGTCGAGCACCAGCCGGTCCACGGACGAGTCGCGCACCATCGCTGCGATCCGGCGGGAGAAGGCGAGCATCGACTCGTCCTCGCGGCTCCCGAAGCGGTTCACCTGCACGTACAGCGCGCGCGAGGCGGGGATCCGCTCCAGCCAGTACCAGTCGTCCAGCCTGCGCTCGGAGACCGGGACCGGCGCCCCGGCCACGTAGCGCGCCTCCACGAAGTGCGCCGGGCGGAAGAGCGGGAGCGGCGCCAGCGTCACCTCCCGCCGCTCGCCCCTGGCGTCCCGCACCACCAGCCGGGTGCGCTCCGGGGTGTCCGTCACCCGCACGGCGTGCAGCACCTCGGGGATCACCAGGTAGGTGGGGGCGAGCAGCCGGAAGCCCATCTCGTTGTCGTAGTGCACCACGGGGCGCACGGCCTCCAGCGCTGAGTCGGCGCTCGTCCTCCCCACCTCCAGCACCCGCGCGCCGATCAGCTCCCGGTACTCTGGGGTAGCGGCCCGCACGAACACCCCTTCCGGGTAGACGTCGAGCTGCACCGGGAGGTGGTGGACGTACAGGGTGGAGTCGTTCGGCGGGGCGGTGGGGGTGTGCTCGCGCCCGTACGAGACGGCGGTGTCCTGCGGGAGGGTGAGCCGGGTGTGCCCGTCGCCCAGCATCGCCACCAGGCTCGCCAGCCCCACGATCACCTCGTGGTCGGTGAGCGAGGGGATGCGCCCGTCCAGGCGTGCCACCGCGCTGTCGAAGCGCTCGCGCGTGGTGTGGCTGCGGAGCGGGTCGAAGGCGCTGCGGTGCTGCTTCGGCAGCTCCCGCGCCAGGGTGCGCAGGTCTTCGCGCCACTGCGCGTCGGTGAGGGCGCGCTTCTGCCCGTGCGCGCCGGTGGGGAGGGCCAGGACGGCGAGGAGGATACACGCCCGCTGGATCGTTCGGATCATCGGCGGCTCAGATGGGAGGGCGGGAGGAGCTTACAAGC
>JAFAYN010000479.1 GCA_019240375.1 Gemmatimonadota bacterium | reverse complement strand
CGGGGTGAACGGGTACCGCGGGAGCGGGATCTCGAACCTGGGCGGGGGGGGACAGACGCAGCCGTTCTTCGGCTACGGCGGGAACTTCTCGCGGGGGTACGATCCGACCTGGTGAGCCGGGCGGTTTTTCCGACGGTCGAGGGTGGGGCTCCGTGTCCGGGTTCGGGCACGGAGCCTTTCGTGCTTTCGATGGTTTTGCGCGAGGGGTGGGGCCGCTCCAGAGCCCGCAAACTGCGCGGTCTCTTCCGCGGGGCCGGCGAGCCTGCCAAACAGCCGGCAGTCTCCCCGACCGCTACGGGAGACCACGATACGGCCGTGGTCTCCCTCGCAACAGCATGTGGGAACGGAAGGGAACTGCGGAACGGCGTAGTTGGGGGAGGCCGCTGCGCAGGGGGTGGGGGTGCTCGTAGGAAAGAGTTGTGGGTGGCGGTGGTGGTGGAAGGGGATGAACTCTTTCCGGAGAGCACTCCCTCCCCCGGAGCCCCGCGCTTCCGGACCCGGAATGCCTTCTGTGGGAGGGGGCTAACTCTACTCCGCCCCCTCCAACCCGCTCAGCAGCGTGATCTCCCCCTCCCTCGCCCGTGGCGCCCGCTTCTTCCGCGTCGGCGCCACCGGGTCGCGCGGGAACGCCACCTCCGCCTCCGGGTCGGCCAGCGAGCGGTACACCGCCTCGCCCGTGCGCTTCAGCGCCGCCATGGCCCGGCGCACCTCCTCGGGCGTCAGGTCCGTCGCGATCAGCCCCAGCAGCACGTCGCGGTAGGGCACCGTCCGCCCGCGGAAGCGCTCCGCCAGCGTCCTCGCCAGGCGGTCCGCGTCTACGTCCGCCACTCCGGACGCGGATGGGGGAGCGGCCGTCGCTTCCGGCGCGAACAGTTCCAGCACCTCGGCTTCCTTCGGCTCCGCCTCCTCCGCCTTCAGCCGGAACGAGTCGTCGCGCTCCGCCTTCTCCTCCACCCCCGTGTCGCGCAGGGCGCGGTTCAGCGCCAGGGCGCGCGCGGGGTCGGCGGTCATCAGGACGAGGTGGAGCGTGTCGGCGGGCTCATCGGAGAGGTGCAGGGTCACGGGCTTCACCACCTCGCCGACCTGCTCCAGGCGCGCCACGTAGCGCTCCACCACCCTCCGCTCGGCCTCGCGCACCCCGCCCTCCCGCTCAGCCTGGCGCCACTGCTGCAGCCACTCGTAGCGCGCGTCCCCCAGCATCGCCGAGTAGCCGTCCACCGTCTGCCTCGCGTGCGTCGGGAGGTCGGCCAGGGTGCTCCCGCGGTAGCGGGCCTGCTTCTGCAGGTCGGCGTGGGGGAAGGAAAGGAGCAGGTCGGCGCCTTCCGCGGCGGCCAGGGAGCGTACCACGGGGAGCGGGAGCTTGCCGGCGGCGGGGGGCGCCAGGAAGCAGAGCGCGTGCGTGGCCTCGGCCACGAGGTCGGCCACCCAGTCGGCCACCTCCCGGAACTCCGCGTGCACCACGGCGATCTCCCCCGGGGCGAGCGCGGCGAGGTCCCCGGTGCGGCGTACCCGCTCCGCCACCCCGATCCGCTCCAGGTCGCCCAGCAGGCGCTCCAGCGCGGCGGGGTCCTCCTCCACCAGCACCGTCGCCGTGTGCAGCGGGACGCGCGTCCCCGGCGCGCGCGCGGCCAGCCGGTCCAGCGCCTGCACCCCGCGCAATGCGGAGCCGGTCTCCCCCGCTACGCGCCCCGGCCCCACCAGCAGGTGCCTTCCCCCCGAGTGGCAGAAGCCGTCCACGTACACCGCGCGCACCGCCGCCGGCTCCTCCCCCTCCTCCGCCGGGCGGGCGCTCCGCAGGTCGCGCGCGACCACCTCCGACCACTCCGCCAGGTAGTGGTCCAGGATCCGGTGCGCGATGGCGGTGGACGGGTGGGGCGTGACCGGGCTCAACGGAGCGGCTTCAGCGTGGGCGGGGGTTCGACATGCCAAACTCTACCCCCAAAGGAAACCCGAATCAAGTGCGGGCGCCCCGCCCGCGTGCGCGACTCTTGCTTGTGGTGGAACGGACGCGCTCCGGCACTCGGGGCGCGGGGTACTTCCGGCGAGCGAAAGGAGAGACGCGTATGGCGGAGACGACCCAGGGAACCAGGGTGACGGTGCGCTGCCCCTCCTGCGGGCGGCTGAACCGGGTGGACGTGTCGCGGGCCGCGGACCGGCCGAAGTGCGGGCAGTGCGGCAACCCCATCCCCCTCGACCGGCCGCTGGCGACCGGCGACGCCGACTTCCAGCGGGTGGTGGGAGACGCGCAGGTCCCCGTGCTGGTGGACTTCTACGCCGACTGGTGCGGCCCCTGCAAGATGATGGCGCCCGTGCTCGACCAGCTCGCCCGCGAGCGCGCCGGCGAGGTGCTGGTGCTCAAGGTGGACACCGACCGCAACCCCCAGCTTTCCATGCAGTTCGGGATCCGCTCCATCCCCACGCTGATCGCTTTCCGCGGCGGGCGCGAGGTGGCGCGCCAGGCGGGCGCGGTCCCGCGGCAGGGCCTGGACGCGCTGCTCGGCTCGGCGCTCGGCTGAGTGGGGACGTACGTCGCGGGGACCGGGAGCCGGCTCCCGGAGCGGGTGCTGGGGAACACCGAGATCGCGGCGCTGGCTGGGGTGGACGAGGAGTGGATCGTGCGGCGCACCGGGATCCGCGAGCGCCGCGTCGCCGCCCCGGACGAGGGCGCGGCGGCGATGGCCTCGCGCGCGGGGCTCCGGGCGCTGGAGTCGGCGGGGATCGAGGCGGCGGAGCTGGGCGTGGTGGTGGTCGCCACCTCCACCCCCGACCACCTCACCCCGCCCACCGCGTGCGAGCTGCAGGCCGAGGTGGGGGCGTTCGGCGCCGCCTGCTTCGACGTGGAGGCCGGTTTCGCGGGGTGGATCTACGCCCTGGTGGTCGCCGACGCGCTCCTGCGTGCCGGGGCGGCCCGGTACGGGCTGGTGGTGGGGGTCGAGAAGCTCTCCACCGTCACCGACCGCTCCGATCCCGCCACGGCCCCTCTCTTCGGCGACGGGGCCGGCGCGGTGGTCCTGGCCGTGGGAGACGGGCCGCTGGCGGTGCGCGCCACCAGCTGGTGGGCCGACGGGCGCCTGGCCGACGCGCTGCTGCGCCCCGCCGGGGGCTCGCGCCGCCCCTTCGACGCGCGGGTGCTGGACGAGCGGGCGCACCTGCTGCGCATGGAGGGGACGCGCCTGTTCCGCGCCTCGGTGCGCACCATGGCCATGCAGGCGGCGACCGCCCTGGAGCGCGCCGGAGTCGCCCCGGACGAGCTGGGGCTGGTGATCCCGCACCAGGCCAACCTGCGCATCATCGAGGGGGTGGCGAAGGAGATGGAGCTCCCCCCGGGGGGCGTCTACGTCAACATCGACCGGTACGGGAACACCGGCGCCGCCACCATCCCCATCGCCCTGGACGAAGCGCTCCGCTCCGGGCGCCTTCCCACCGGCGCGCCGACGCTGCTGGTGTCGTTCGGGGCGGGGGCCACGGCGGGCGCCGCGGTGCTGGGAGCGGCGGGGACTCCGTAGCTCGAGCGCACCATTCTGGTGCACCACTTCCATGAAAACCAGCACAGGTTGGTGCGCTCGCCGATCCTCCCTGCTGCTCCCAAGGGGGAAAACCTGGGTCGGACCCTCACCGGCTGACAACGTACGTTTACTGTCAAACCATTTCTCCGCATAGTTTTATCTACTCACCCACCACCCTTCTCCCTTCCAATCTCCCACCTCGTCCGGGAACCGAACGGCTCGGGTCTGCTTCTTGATCTGCTACGCCATTCGGAAGCAGGCGTGGATCGTCCAGCCGCAGCCTCTCGCACCCCGCCTTCCGCCCCGCTCTTCGCGCGACACGGCACCCCCTGGCCCACCATGGGCCGGTGCACGACCCCTGGACGAAATTCCTCGCCGGGGTCCTTTCTACCTCCTGAGGAGGTCCCGTCATGGCCCGTCTCTCTTCGCTCGCGCTGTTCTCGGCCGGCATGTTCGCACTGGCTGCATGCGCCGACTCCAAGACGCTGGTCGATCCCACCAGCACCGCTCCTTCCATGGACGAGGAGCAGGGCTACGCGCGAGCGCATCTCCACCCGCTGAACACACACGCCAGCGAAGCGCACGTCGATGCACAGAACCGGGCCGCGGCCAAGGCTGGCAGCACGGGGATCACGTACCACGGCGGGCCGGTGCTGCAGACCGGGACCAAGGTGGCGGCGATCTACTGGGCGAGCGCCCCGATCTACACCGGTGGGCCCACCCCCGGCACCACCGGCACCGGGGTGAGCGACGGCTCCCTGGTCGGACACTTCCTCCGCAACATCGGCGGCTCCCCGTACTTCAACATCAACTCGTCGTACACCGACGGGGCGGGGCTCAAGATCGTCAACGCGGTGGCCTACACCCAGTTCTGGGCCAACAACACCAACGTCCCGGCCGACGGCGCCAACGTGACCGACGCGCAGATGGCCTCGATGCTCCAGGCCGGATTCAACTCGGGCGCGCTGGTCTACGACCCGAGCACCCTGTACACGATCTTCACGGCGGGCAAGGTGAACCTGGGCGGCGGCTTCGGGACGCAGTACTGCGCCTACCACACGCACGCCACCATCACCATCGCCGGGGTGGCGCGGACCGTCCTGTACGCGGCGCAGCCCTACAACTACGCCTACCCGAGCGCCTGCACGTCGGGCCTCAAGTCGCCCAACAACGACCCGGGCGCCGACGCCGAGGTGAGCACCCTCGTCCACGAGATCGAGGAGACCACCACGGACATGATGGGGAACGCCTGGTACGACCGGCGCGGCTACGAGAACGCCGACAAGTGCGCGTGGACGTGGGGGACCACCTACACCACCGCCAACGGGGGCGTGGCCAACATGAACCTGGGCGGGAAGGACTTCCTGGTGCAGCAGAACTGGATCAACTCGGGGTCGGGCGGGTGC
>JAFAYN010000444.1 GCA_019240375.1 Gemmatimonadota bacterium | reverse complement strand
GCGGTTCGTGTTGAGGTAGACGTTTCCTCCCACGGTCGCGCCGTCCGCCCGCAGCGCCACGTCGTCCCCGGCCCGCAGTGTCGCGCCCGTGAGGACCAGGCTTCCCGTGATGGCGGCCGAAACGAGGCGGACCTGTCCGTGCGACTCGAATCCATGGGTGAGATGGACCGTGCCGCTCACCCGGACCCGGTCGGCGTTCAGCGCGAAGTCGCCGCGGGGGTCCGTACCGTGCCGCCGTCCGGGGCTCCCCTCCGGGACGGCGATCCCGCCGTTGAGGATCCTCGCCCCCCTGCACTCCAGGTTCCCCCCGATGACCGCGCCGACCAGCCGGACCTCGCCCCGGGCCCTGAGGTCCGCCAGGAAGACGGTTCCCCCGGTCTTCGCCCGATCCATGGCCAGCGCCTTCCGCCCCCGGCTGCGGAGGACCGCGTCGCGGCAGTCGATGGTGTCGCCCACGTTCGCGCCCACCAGGCGGACCTCCCCGAACCCGTGGAACGGACGGCTGGAGGAAAGGCTCCCGGTCACCCGGTCGAGGTAGATGTCGCCGCGCACCTCGATCCCTTCCGCGTCCAGCGCCCGGGTCGACTGTACGTCGGCGGCGGCCTCGGGCCGCGACTTTCTCCTGCGGCCGAGAAATCTCCCCCCTCCGCAGTACAGGCTGCTCCCGAGTTTGGCGCCCGCCAGGTGCACGGTACCGAGCGCGCGGAAGCGGTCGCTGAACTCCACGTCTCCGTCCACCTCGATCCGGGAGCAGTCCAGGGCCACGCCCTGCGGGTTGACGAACCGCCCTCCGCGGCAGCCGAAGCTGCCGTGGATGTTCGCGTCGGCGAAGGACGTGCTCCCCTTCACCGAGAAGTTTCCGTCGATCGCCAGGTCGTACGCGACCTCGACGAACGAAGCCCGGATGGGGCCGCTGCTCCCGCCCTGGATCTCCAGGCGGCACAGCTTGGCCGACGTGAGGTCGATCCCGTCGGGAAAATGGCAGTCGCGGAACAGGATGGGGAAGGAGACGTCGCAGAACGACAGGTCGAGCACCCCGGCGATCGTACCGTTCACCACCTCGATCCCCCGGATGTCCGTACGCGAACAGACCTCCGGGTCCGTGCAGACCCACCGGAGCAGCTCCGCCCGGAGCCTTCCCTCCAGGACTTCGCCTCCGGCGCCCGCGGGGTCGGTGCAGCGGACCGTTCCTCCCAGGGGGAGCGCGTTCAGGAGGCTCCGCTCCGCGGAAGACAGCTTGCGGAAGTAGCGGAGCACCCGCGAAAAGATGCCGCGCCTCGCCACCCCTTCTTCCCTGCGCCGCTCGATGCGCAGTCTGAACGGCGGACCTGACGGCACGACAGGCGGGGTGGTGGGGGAGGTGCTCATGGCTCGGGAGGGTTTCGGCGGGTGGAATCCGACGGAGAGCAAAACATCGGGCAGCAATACGCATACCGAGCACACCCGACGGAAAACTGAACTTCATAACCAGATACAGCAACAACTTACGGCGCCACAAGCACCGCCCGGCAGGGGTGGGATCCGGGCCACTGGGACACATCTGGTACAGCCTCTCACCCCGGCGCCCCGGAGGTACGGGAATTCCGGTACGCTCGTTCGGCTCGGGTGCGCCGGGCTACTGTCGTTTCCCATGCGCACGGACGTACCTTGCCACGATGCGGGGGACGATTCTTCCTCCACATGACCTCGTCGCCCCGTACGCATCGCCCGACACGATGGAACCGAACGAATCCGCCCCGCCCGAGCTGCGGGAGCTGCACGACCTCCTCCGGCGGCTGCTCCTGCGCGTCACCCGGCGCGCCTGGGCCACACCGCGCGAGATGCAGATGGACGCTTCCCGTGCCATCGGGCTCCTCCCGTACGCCCCGCCCTCGGTGCAGGCGCAGCTCACCCCCACGCTGAGCGGGCTAATCCGCGAGCTGGGGCAGAAGCGGCCCGACCTGTACCGCCACATCGTCACGCTGGAGCGCGTGGTCGTGCACCTGGACGAGCGCTTCGGTCCTCCGCCCTCCGCCGTATAGGCCGGCCGATGCGATCCCTGCGCGGGGGGATCTGCGCCCTCCTGCTCCTGGCCGCCGCGGGGTGCGCCTCCGTCCCCCTGCGCCGTCCCGCGCTCCCGCCGGAAAGGGTGGCGGCGGAGCTGATCGCCCAGGACACCCTGACCGCCCGGCGCTACCTGCGCTACCGCGAGCGGCTGATGAGCGTAAGCGCCCGGATCCGCACCGCCAGCCCGGAGCTGTGCGGGCGGGAGGTGGGGCGCTTCCTGGGGATCTTCGCCGTGCCGCTCCCCCCGGACACCCCGGGGGAGCGGATGACGGCGCGCTTCGCCGGCTTCCCCGTCATGCAGGTCATCTTCGTCCTCCCCGGCTCCCCCGCCGACCGGGCCGGCGTGCAGCAGGGGGACCGCGTCGTCACGGCGGGCGGGCGTCCGGTCTGGGACCCGCGCGAGCTGGAGGTGACCGGGAGCCGCCCCACGGTCGCCCCCCTGGCCCTGCGCTTCGTGCGGGGCGACTCGCTCCTGACCGCCTCCGTCACCTCGGTCCCCGCCTGCTCGCACCCCGTGACCCTGGCCTGGAGCCACGTGCTGGAGGGGCGCTCCGGCGGGAACGGGGTTTCCGTCACCACCGGGATGATGCGCTTCGTGGAGTCGGACGACGAGCTGGCGCAGGTGGTGGGGCACGAGATCGCCCACGAGATCCTCCACCACCGCCTCCTCCCCACCCCGCAGCAGCGCTTCGAGCTGGAGGCCGACGACCTGGGGTGCTACCTGGCGGCGCGGGCGGGGTACGGCGTGGCCGGGGCGGCGGACTTCCTGCGGCGCTTCGCCGCCGAGTGGGTGAACACCGAGGAGGCACCGGCCGGGATGCGCACCTTCATGGCCCAGCGGATCGTCGCCCTGGACGCCGTCGCGCGGGAGATCGCGCGCAAGCGGGAGGCGGGGGAGGCGCTGACGCCGTAGCCGCGCAGTCCCCGCCGGAGGACACCCCGGTCCGCCCGCGCGGACGCCCGCCCCACCCCGCCGAACGCGCCGTTCCCCACAACCCGCTGCGGCGTATGCACATCCTCCCGCCCCAGGTCCGCCCTCCCGCTGGAACACTCGTTGCCCCTCCGGACCCGGAACGAGGCGCCATCGTCAACCGCAACGTGGGGGGCCGCATGGGAATGACCGTAGCCAGGGGGAAGGGCGGGCCGAACTCGGAGATCAACGTCACGCCGATGATCGACGTGCTCCTGGTGCTCCTCATCATCTTCATGGTGGTGCAGCAGCAGCTCCAGCGAGGGGTGAGCGTGCAGCTCCCCCCGACCACCGGCCAGGAGGTACCCGGGCTGAAGCCCGACCAGATCGTGCTGCAGGTGGAGCCAGGCCCGCGCTACCTGCTCAACTCGCAGCCGGTGGCCGCCGCGAGCCTCGCCGCCACGCTGCAGGGGGTGTTCGCGCCGAGGCCGCGCAAGGTGGTGTTCGTGCAGGGAGCGGAAGGGACGAGCTACGGCGACGTGATCCGGGCGGTGGACGCCTCGAGAGCGGCGGGGGTGCAGGTGGTGGGGCTGGTCCCCCGGGCGGAGCGCTGGCAGGAGTAGCCCCGGGAAGATGCCCGCGTCAGGGATGCGAGCGCGCAGCGGCGAGACCCGGGAGCAGTTCCCCGGGGCTCGCCTCCGTTGCACACGGTCGTATCGTGTGCTACGGAGCCGCAGCCCGGCCCCGGCGCAGCCGGGGAGACGCCCAAATCACGCCGTTCCAGCTCCAGCCGTTCAGTCGTCCGCCTCGCCGCCGACCAGCCGCACCTCCATCCCGAACACCCGCGCGAAAAGCCCCGCCTTCTGCCGCAGCGCCCAGCGCTCCAGCAGCAGGTCGCCCGTCCCCTCCGCCTCCAGCACCAGCCGCCCCTTCTCCACCCGGGCGCGTACCGCGGCCACGTTCTGCTGGTGCTCGCGGTCCAGCGCGTCGGCAATGCGCAGGAGCGCCGCCATCCGCGTCACCCGCTCCCGCTCCTCGGGAGAGAGGCGCGCGAACGAGTCGTGATCAGTGGTAGGCTCGCCCTTGCGGTGGTAGCGCGCCACGTTGGCGACCAGCCAGATCTCTTCCGGGGCGAATCCGGGAAGCTCGGACTGCGAGATCAGGTACAGCGAGTGCTTGTGGTGCCGCTTGCGGCTGACGTACCCCCCCACGTCATGCAGCACCGCCGCGCCCAGGAGGACGCGCCGGTCGGCGCTCCCCAGCCCGTGCACCTCGCGCAATTGCTCGAAGAGCGACCCCGCCAGCCGGGCGACGTGCACCGCGTGCGCCTCGTCGAACAGGTAGCGCCGCCCCATCGCCAGCGCCCCCTCCACCGCGTGCCGCTCGCGCCGGTCCTCCCACTCCTGGTGCGTGGTCAGGTCCTCCACCAGGTCCAGGAGGAGCCCGTTCTTGACCCCCACCCCGGGGACGTGGATGGAGTCCACCCCGGCCAGTGTCGCCAATCGCTCGTAGACCATGGCTGCGGGGAGGATCACGTCGGCGCGGTCCTCGCGCAGCCCCAGCTTCTCCACCCGCTCGCGGAAAGGCATGCGGGCCAGCATGGCGATGGTGTCGCGCAGCGCCGCGACCGGGAGCGAGCCGGACTCGCCCCCCTTCGGCGGGGTGCCGGCCAGCTTCGCCAGCGCCTCGATGTTGCCGCCGGTGGCGATCATCCCCGCGGGGTTCCAGTGCTGCGCCGCCGCCGGGACCTGCAGGGTGGCCGCGTACTCGCGGAGGAGCCGCTGGAAGCGCCCCGGCTCATCGCCGGAGACGGACAGCTCTTCCAGCAGGCGCACCGACCCCATGGTGTGCGACTCGCTCCACAGGACCCCCGAGTCGTCGGCCAGCGACACCTCCACGCTCCCGCCCCCCAGGTCCACCAGGATCCACTTGTCGCGCCCCAGCGGAATGCGGCTCTTCACCGCCTCGTAGACGAGCTGCGCCTCCTCGTAGCCGGTGATCACTTCCAGCTCCAGCCCCGCCTCGTCCAGCACCCGCCGCACGAACTCCTTGCCGTTGCGACTCTCGCGCACGGCGCTGGTGGCGGTGGCACGGTAGTGCTCGATCCCCAGCCGCTCCATCCACCCCGCGAAGCGCGTCAGCGCCCCGACCGCGGCCTCCATCGCCTCGGGCGCAAGCTTCCCGGTGAGGAACACGTCGTGCCCCAGCCGCACCCCCACCCGCTTCTCGTGCAGCACCGTGTAGGTGGCGGGGCCGGTGAACTCGGCCGCGACGAAGCGGATGGCGTTGGAGCCCACGTCCACCGAGGCGACGCGGAGCGGGAAGGCGGCCGCGGGATCGGCCGGCGCGGCGCGCTTCGGGCGGACGGGGGTGCTTCGGGACGGGGTGCGGAGCCTGGTCATGCGCGCGGCGGACGGGTGCGAAACGGCGGTCGGGGGACCCGGGTTTCCCTTCCGGGAGGGTAGGCGGGACCGCAAGGATCGAACCCCGTGCCGGAAAGCAAGGAGGGCGGAGCACCCCGGGTGCCCCGCCCTCCTCGCGTCCTCCGGACTCCAGATCGCGTCGCGGCTTCCTACTGGCGGCAGGTGCCGCCCGGGTCCGGGCGCACCCCGTCCACCTTCGGCCGGTGGTCCATGTCCCCCACGTCGCGCAGCAGGTCGCGGACCAGGTCGCCCACGTGCTGCATGGTGTCCAGGCTGGCGTACTGCGGCTCGTCGGTCACCATGTGGTAGTCCCGGTGCCACCCCGCCGACAGGAAGACGATGGGGATCCCGTAGCGGGCGTACATGTAGTGGTCGCTCCGGCAGTAACCCATCGCCGGGTGGTTGGGCGCGTCCAGCGAGTAGTCGAGCGCGAAGGGGTGCGCCACGGCGGCGTTGGCCCGCTCCACCCGGTCGCCCAGCTCGGTGGAAAGGCGGCGCGACCCGAGCAGGTACAGCGTGTTGGGCCGGCTCCCCGCCACGTCGGCCGGGCCGCCGCGGCTCACCTGGTCCATGTTGACCTGCGTGACGATGGAGTCGCGCGGGACGGTGGGGTGGTCGGTGTAGTAGGAGGCCCCGAACAGCCCCTTCTCCTCGGCGGTGTGCCACACGAAGAGGAGCGAGCGCCGGGTGGGATGCTTGGCGAAATACTCCGCCACCGCCAGCGCCACCGAGGTCCCGCTGGCGTCGTCGTCGGCGCCGTTGAAGATGGAGTCGCGGCGGACGCCGTGCGCCCGGTGCAGGCTGTCCAGCGCGGCGCGGAGGCGGGTCGCCTCCTCGGGGGTCGGCTGCCGCGGCGCCTCGTTCAGCCCCGAGGGGCGGAGCACGCCGTTGTACAGGCGCAGCGAGTCGTGGTCGAGCGGGACCGGCGAGATCCCCACGTGGTCGCTGTGCGCGCCCACGGCCACGTACTCGCCGCGCAGCGCCGGGTCGCGCCCGCGGATGATCCCCACCACGTTGCGGGCGGGCGCCTCGGTGGGCGCGTCGTGGAAGCCGAAGGCGCCGCTCACCGTGCGCCCCGCGGCCCCGGGTCGCAGCCCCGCCAGGGGAGCGCCGAGCATCCGCTCCGCCGCGGCCGAGGTGACCAGCACCCCCGGCATGGTGGGGCGCGGCGCGGCGGGGTCGGCCAGGGTGATCACCGGCGCGTGGAAGTACCGGAGCTGGGGCGGCGTCGCCAACTCCAGCCCCACCACCGCCACGCCGGCCGCGCCGCCGTACGGCGCCAGCACCTCGGACAGGGGACCGATGGGGAGCATCTGCGTCCCCTGCGCGCTCTGCGGCCCGGCGGGCGGGAGGAAGACCACGAAGCGGCCGCGGGCCTGCTCCGGCGTGATGGCGTCCGCGCCCAGCCGGCCGCCGTACACCACCGGTACGCCGTCGCGCTGGAAGCGCCCGCCGAACACGGTGAGCCCGATGGGGCGGAGCGGGAGGAAGTCGGTGTCGTACGCGAGCGGCGCCGCGTCCACGCGCAGGGTGGAGGCCGGATCCAGCGAGCGCCGCACCAGCGGAACGGTCTGGAAGTAGGTCCCGTTCTCCCCCGCCGGCTCCACCCCCATGCGCCGCAGGTGCCGGGCGATGTAGTCGGTCGCGCGGACGTTCCCGGCGCGCCCGGCGTCGCGCCCCTGCATGGAGTCGTCCGCCAGGGTGTACAGGTGCGCGCGGAGGACCGCCTTGCTGATCTCGGGCGCGGTGCGGGCGGAGGTCCTGGCCTGCGAGTGGCCGGGTGCGGGACAGGCGAGCGCCAGACAGCCCAGGAGCGCCGGCGCGAGGAGTGGGCGCAGCGAAGGTTTCATCGGGATCTCAGCGGAGCGGGGAGTCGGGCCCGGGGCGGGCGACAGGCTGAGAAGGTGCGGGCGGCAGGTGGCGATGTCAAATCGAGGACGGCGGCTCCACCTCCACCCCCCGGGTGAGCGAGCGCCCCCCGTCCACCCTGCCCGCCGTACGCAGCAGCTCGCGCAGGCGGGGCTCCTCCACCTCCGCCCATCCCTCCGGCACCGGCGCCAGGCGCCACTTCTCCCCCGCCGACTCGAAGCTGAGCCACCCCTGCTTGAATCCCGGCGCCACGATCTCCGGCTTCTGCGGGTAGGTGTCCCACACCCTCCAGCCGTTCCCCGCCTCGTCCGTGAAGTCGCGGTACGCCACGACCCCCTACCGGGACTCCAGCAGCCGCCGGACCTCCTCGGCCACCTGGCGCGGCTCGATCGGCTTGACGAGATAGCCGTCGCACCCGGCCTCCGCCGCCTTCGCGCGGTCGCTCTCGAAGGCGTGCGCGGTCAGCGCCACGATGGGGATTCCCAGCGTGGTCTCGTCGGCCTTGAGGATGCGCGTGGCCTCCCACCCGTCGATGATCGGGATGGCGATGTCCATCAGGATCAGGTCCGGGCGCTCCTCGCGCGCCTGCCGGATCCCGTCCTGGCCGTTCCTCGCCTCCAGCACCCGGTACCCGGAGTGCTCCAGGATCGCGCGGTACACGATGACGTTGTCGTCGTTGTCTTCCACCAGCAGGATGGTACGGCTCATCTCCGCCCTCTCTCGGTCCGTTTCGCTCACGCGTCCTGCGCGTCCGGGTCGGACGCCGCCACCAGCAGCGCCAGCTTGAGCTGCACCGCCCCCTCCAGCGAGCGCGGGTCCAGCCCCGTCAGGCTGAACACCCGCCCCAGGTGGTTGCGCACCGTGTGGCGGTGCACGTTCAGGTGCTCCGCCGTCCCCGCCACCGACATGTTGCACGCCAGGTAGGTGCGCAGCGTCCCCAGCACCATCGGGTGCTCGCGGAGCGGCACCAGCACCAGCGCGGCCAGGTTGCGGCGGCTGGGGCTGCTCGGCGCGAAGAAGGCGGCCGACCCCAGCGCGCGCAGCTCGTAGACCCCCGGCTCCCCGCGCAGCCGCGGGCCCAGGCGGGCGGCGTAGATCGCCTCGCGGTACGAGCGGCGCACCGACAGGATCGGGTTCACCGGGAGGTGGGGCTCGCCGATCCCCACGTCCACCGCCTGCCCCGCCGCGGCCAGGCGCAGGCGGATCACCTCCGCAAGGTCGCGGATCCGCTCCCGCGAGGCGCGTGGCTCGAACTCGGGGAGGAGTACCCACTGCGCCTCGTCGATCTGGCCGAAGGGCGTGGTCCGCGCCCCCGGGCCCAGCAGCCCCTCCAGCAGCTCTCCGGGGTCGGCGCCGACGCGCTGCCGGTCGCCCTCGGCGGCCATGATCACGATGGCGATCCGCTGCACGCACAGGTTCCACCCGTAGATGGACGCCACCACCCGGGCCTGCTGCGCCTCCACCCGCGAGCCGCGCAGCAGGCGGTACAGCAGCCACCCGGGGTTGACGTTCTCGTACCCCAGCGACGAGGCCGCCTCGGCGAAGTCGAGCGCCAGCCCGATGGCGACGGCCGCGGAGCGCGCGGCGGCCCCGACGGCGCCCGGTCTCCCGTGGGTGATCAGCGCCCCCGCGATCCGCCCCGCCAGCCGCACCGGGAGGTACACCCCCGCGGCGTCGGGGTCCAGCGGATCGTCCTCCAGCTCCCGCGGCTGGCCGCTCTCCAGCACCGCCAGGACGCGGGGGTCCACCCGCCCCGCCGGGCGGCTCCCCGTGGAGGCCACCACGGCGCCGTGCAGGTCCGTCAGGGTGAAGCGGATGTCCAGCTCCGCCGTGAGGCGGTCGAGCAGATCGCACGCGGGCGCCGGCAGGATGGCGCCCTTGCGCAGCCGCTGTGTCGGGGTGTCCATGCGTCCTCTCCCTCTGACCCGGTCTGACCCTCGCGAAACCGCCTCGCCGAAAACCCGCGTGGCACCCACCCTTCAGGACGCCTGCGAGACTAGCGGGAACCTACACCCCCCACAATGGCCCGTGGGGCGATGGGTCCGGCGTCGCGGCTCACCACACGGGTGAACCCCTCCCGGTCCCGGGAAACGCACGGGTGCCCCCGGCGGAGCTGATCCACCGGGGGCACCCGTTCCGGGCCGCTTTCCGGCCCGCGCGGCTTCCGCGGTCCCCCGCTACCCCACCTCCACCCCCTCGCCGCGCACCACCTGCATCTCCTCGCCGGATGCCCGGGCGCGCACCAGCACCTCCAGCTCCCGCTCGCGCAGGTCGAAGGTGTACCCCGCCCCCACGATCCCCACCCTCAGGTAGCTGAGCGTCAGCGGCGTCCCGCCCAGGCACTCGTCCGCGTTGTCGAAGCGCACCCCCCGCCCGTCCACGAAGGTGACGCACCCCCGCCCCACCACCTCGGCAAGGTGCCCGCGGATCACCATGGCCGTGTCCTCGTCGATCCCCAGCCCCATCAGCTCCGGGTTCTGGGCGATCACCATGAACAATCGCTGCAGGCGCCGTCGCTGAGTGAAGTGCGTGTCGATCGTGGCGCGGAACCCCAGCAGCCCGAACCCCGGCCCCAGGTGCAGGCTCTGCATCTGGCCGTACTCGTCCGGCTCGCCGCCGGCCAGGATGGTCTCGGTGAGCGCCGCCGCCCCCGCGCTGGTCCCGCACACCACCGCCCCGCGGGCGTACGCCTCGCGGATGGCGCGGTCCACGCGCGACCCGCCCACCGTGGCGACAAGGTGCACCTGGTCCCCGCCGCCCAGGAAGATCCCGTCCGCGCCGCGGATCATCTCCGCGATGCGAGGGTCCTGCGCCCGGTCGCGCCGGTCGACGATGGGGATCTCCACGTTGTGCGCCCCCGCCGCTGCGAAGTCCTCCATCCACTGCCGCGCCGAGGCGGCCGGCTCGCTGGAGGCCGTGGTGAGCCCCACAATCTTCCCCCCGTCGCGCGCGTTGCTCAGCCGGAGGAAGCTCCCCAGCGCCTCGCCCTTGGGGTCGCAGGCGCCGCCGATCAGCACCAGCGTCCCGGCCCCCCGGTCGGTGCGGCGGCGGTTCTGGCTTTCTTCCGGGGGAGGGGGCACCTCCCGGGGGTCGTCTTCACGGAGCGGGGGCATCGGCGCGCAGCAGTGCGGGTTGCAGTTCTTCCAGCGACAGCATCGCCAGGGCGGCGGCGACCTGCGCGGCGATGGGCTCGTCGGTACGCAGGGGACCACCGTCGGTGGTGGAGCCGCAGCACTCGAAGACGATCCGTCCGTCCCGCACCATCGCCACGGCGTGCGCCAGGAGCGCGTCGCGGGCCGTCACGTCGTCGTCGGTGGCGAAGATCGCCACGCGGCACCCGGCGTCGCGCACCCGGTCCTGCACCTCCCACTCCTTGGCCGGGACCACCACGATCCCGCCGCGCGGGACCGCGTCGGCCACCACCGACACCAGCTGCTGAGCCCGGTCCTCCTCCCGGTAGCGGTCGGGGACGTCCAGCAGTTCCGTGTCCAGGATGATGGCGATCTCCGAGCGGGAGTAGGGAAGCCCGGCGTTGAGCAGGTACGCGGGCGCCACGTCCACGATCAATTCCTCGTCCGGGATCCCGCGGCGCAGCATCTCGTCGCGCACCGCCCCCCGGTCGCCCCCGCCGGTGATCCCGCAGAACACCTGCTGCCGGAGCGCGGGAAAGTCGGGCGACCGCGCCAGCGCCTCCAGCTCCGCCACCGCGTAGTCCACCGACTCCAGCTCCCCCGCGAAGGCGTGCTGCACGATCTCCAGCGCCAGCGCGGCCGAGCGCAGCCCCACCTCGCCGTGCAGGTGCTCGAACACCACGGTGTACTCGCCCGGCCGGTCGCCGCCGCGCGCGCGGCCGTACCCCACGTCGTGCCCGGCCATGGACTGCAATTCCAGCCCCACGTGCTCCACGATGTGCGGGGCGTAGGTGCCGCGGCGCAGGCGCGTGACGAAGCCGCCCCGCTCGCCGATGCTGCAGCGGTGCTCCCACAGCCCGGGGAAGGCGGCGACCAGGGCGTCGGTGAAGCCGGGGACCTCGGCCGAGGAGATCTCGTCGTACGCCCCCACCGCCATGTCGATGCGGGTGACCGGGCGCCGCGACCAGAAGTTCGCCCCGCGCAGCGAGCGGAGCGACACCATGCGGATCTCGGTCCCGGGGTCGGGCCGCTCCATCGCGCTAGACCGTCGCCGCGCCGTTGGAGTGGGGGTGGATCTGCGCCAGCACTCCCGGAACGTCGTCCGCCAGGATCACCGTCAGGTCCCCGTCCCCCATCTCCGCCAGCGCGCGCTCCACCGCCTCGCGCTCCGGGAGCACCACCTGGATGCTCTCGTCCCGCATCCCCCCCTCCTTCAGCCCGTCGATGACCAGCCGGGCGATGGCTCCCTCCTCGCGCCCGCGCCGGTCGTTGTCCTCCTTGACGATGGCCAGGTCGAGCCCGGCGGCCAGCCGCCCCACCCCCTGGATGTCCTCGTCGCGCCGGTCGCCGGGGACGGCGATCACCCCGATGCGCCGGCGCGCCGGGAGCCGCATCGCAAGGTCCATCAGCCCGGTCAGCGCCGCGGCGTTGTGGGCGTAGTCCACCAGCACCCGCCCGTTCCCCACCCGCAGCAGGTTGAGGCGCCCCGGGGTCATGGAGGGCGAGGGGAAGAAGGAAAGGAGCCCGGCGCGGATGGTGTCGTAGCGCACCCCGCGCACGTACGCCGTGCCGATGGCGGCCAGGATGTTCTGCTCCTGGAAGCGCGCCGCACCGCCCAGCGTCAGCGGCACCTCGCGCACCGCGGCGATGGGGATGCGCAGCCGCCCGCGGCGGATCACGAAGGTCCCGTCCTCGATGCGCGCCCCGATCCCGCCACGCTCCAGGTGCGCCTCGAAGCGCTCGTTCTCGCCCGGGGGGAGGGTGGAGATCAGGACGATGTCGGCCCCGGTCTTGTCGCGCATGGCGTACACCAGCGGGTCGTCGGCGTTGAGCACCGCGTGCCCCTCGCGCTTCACCACCATGGCGACCACCGCCTTGACCTCGGCCAGCTGCTCCAGGGTGTTGATCCCGCGCAGCCCCAGGTGGTCGGCGCTGACGTTGAGCACCACGCCCACGTCCGCCTCGTCGAAGCCCAGCCCGGCGCGCAGCAGCCCGCCGCGCGCCGTTTCCAGCACCGCCACGTCCACGGTGGGGTTGCTGAGGATGATGTTGGCCGAGAAGGGGCCGGTCATGTCCCCCTCCATCACCAGCCGGTTCTGCAGGTACACGCCGTCGGTGGTGGTGAACCCCACCGTCTTCCCCGTGTGCCGGAAGAGGTGGGCGATCAGCCGCGTGGTGGTGGTCTTCCCGTTGGTCCCCGTCACCGCGATCACCGGGATGCTGTACTCCGTCCCCGGCGGGTAGAGCATGTCGATGATCGGCCCGCCCACGTCGCGCGGGCGCC
>JAFAYN010000422.1 GCA_019240375.1 Gemmatimonadota bacterium | reverse complement strand
CTGACCCCGCAGCTCGAAGGGTCGCTGGCGGGCGGCTCGGACGCCTGGCGGCGGCTCCTCCTGTCCGGGAGCGACACCTGGGGCGGAAACGGGGTGCGCGCCGACCTGAACGTGACGCACAGCGGCGGCTACCGCGACGACATGGCGTACGACCGGGTCAGCGGCACCGTGCGCTGGGACGCCTACCTCCCGGCAAACGCCACGCTGCGCACCACCGCCACCTACTCGGCCATCGACCAGACGGACGGCTCCACCGTCCCGACCTCCGACTACCAGTCGGGGTCGCCGGTCAACTACAACCCGATCTCCTTCCGCCGGGTGAACGCCTTCCGGCTGGTCAGCGCCTTCGAGCGCCCCTTCAGCGCCGGGGTGCTCAGCCTAACCCCGTACGTGCGCCACAACACCATGGAGATCCTCCCCTCGTGGATGCTCTCCTACGACCCGGTGGTCTACACCAGCGGGCACAACTCGGCGGGGCTGCTGGCGAAGCTGCGCTACGACCTCCCCTTCTGGGAGGCGAAGGTGATCGGCGGGGTGGACCTGGAGTACAGCCCCGGCTTCCGCGAGGAGAACGTCATCGCGGTGACGAAGACGGGGGCGATGTACGGGAGCTACACCGAGGGGGCACGGATCTACGACTACGACGTGGCGTTCCGGGGCGCGTCGCCGTACCTGCAGGCCGACCTCACCCCGCTGGCGCGGCTGGGGGTGAGCCTGGGCGTGCGCTACGACCACGTGGGGTACGACTACGACACCCACCTGGAGCCGCTGGCGACGGGGCGCTGGCGCCGCCCGGCCGACACGCAGGTCCGGTACGACCACCTGAGCCCCAAGCTGGGCGCCACCTACGAGCTGGGCCGCGCGCTGAACCTGTTCGGCTCGTACCGCCACGGCTTCCGCGCCCCGTCGGAGGGGCAGCTCTTCCGCCAGGGCTCCTCCATCAACGGGCCGGACCTGAAGCCGGTGCGGGCGGACAGCTGGGAGGCCGGGGCGCGCGGGAGCGCCGGGCCGCTGAGCTACGAGGCGTCGGCGTACCGGATGGACGTGCGCGACGACATCCTCACCTACCAGGTCCCGGCGGGGACGGGGTTCAACCGGGTCAACGTCAACGCGGGGCACACCCGCCACGCCGGGGTGGAGCTGGCGCTGGGGGTGGAGCTGTTCGCCGGGCTGCGGCTGGACGGGAGCTACTCCAACGCGGTGCAGCGCTACCTGGAGTGGACCCCGAGCACCACCGAGAGCTACGACGGGAAGAGGATCGAGTCGGCGCCGCGCGTGCTGGCGAACACCCGCCTGAGCTGGACCCCGCGCTTCGCGCCGGACGCCCGGGTGGGCGCGGAGTGGGTGCGGGTGGGGAGCTACTTCCTGGACCCGGCCAACACGCACACCTACCCCGGGCACGACCTGTTCAACCTGCGCCTCAACGTGCCGGTGACGCGGACGGTGGAGCTGGACGGGCGGATCACCAACCTGTTCGACACGCGCTACGCCGACAGCGCGACCTACGACCGCTTCCTGGGCGAGCAGTTCATGCCGGGCGCGCCGCGCTCGCTCAACCTGGCGGTGCAGTACCGCTGGCAGCGCTAGGAGGGAGCGGGCGATGAAGACCGAGCGGAGGAGCGGGGCCGCCGCGGCCCTGCTCGCGGCGGGAGTCCTGGTGTCGGGCGGATGCGGCGGGTCGCGCGGTGACGGGCTGGGCCCGGCGCGGACGCTGGCGGCGAGCGGGGCGGGGAACCCCACCACCGCCGCCGACCCGCGCACCGGGGCGGCGTACGTGGCCTGGGTGGGGACGCAGAGGGGAGAATCGGACGTGTACCTGGCGCGGCTGGCCGGGAGCGCGCCCCCGGCGCCGGTGCGGGTCAACACCCTCCCCGGCGACGCTTCCACGCACGACCAGGCGCCGCCGCAGGTGGCGCTGGGGCCGCGCGGCGAGGTGTACGTGCTCTGGCAGAAGAGCGTGAAGGTTCCCGGGCGGATGTACCCCAAGAGCGACCTGCGCTTCGCCCGCTCCCTGGACGGCGGGCGCACCTGGGGGCCGGCCGGGACGGTGAATGACGACGCGGGCGGTCTCCCCTCCTCGCACACCTTCCACGACCTGGCCGTCGCCCCGGACGGGACGGTGTACGTCTCGTGGATCGACGGCCGCGCCCGCGACCAGGCCCGTGCGGCACGGACCCGCAGCGCCCCGGCGGCCCGGCCTGCCGCGCCCGCCCCCGCGACGGGTGCCGGAATGCAGCACATGCACGGCGGCCACGACGAGGCGGGGCTCCCCGGCTCGGAGATCCGGGTGGCGCGCTCGGTCGACGGCGGGCGGACCTTTTCCGCGAGCACGGTGGTGGACGGCGACGCCTGCCCCTGCTGCCGGACCGCGATGGCGCTGGGGCCGGACGGCTCGGTGTACGTGACCTGGCGCAAGGTGTTCCCGGGGAGCGTGCGCGACGTGGTGGTCGCACGCTCCACGGACGGCGGGCGGAGCTTCGCCGCGCCGGTCCGGGTCCACCGGGACGGGTGGGTCTTCCCGGGGTGCCCGGAGGCCGGGCCCTCGGTGGCGGTGGACGGGACGGGGCGGGTGCACGTCGGGTGGTACACCGGGAAGGAGGGGCACCCGGGGCTATTCTACGCCGTGTCGACGGACGGCGGGCGCAGCTTCGGCGCGCCGGTGCCGCTGGTCACGGGCGAGTGGGTGCCCCCCTCGCAGGTGCGGGTGGTCGCGGACGGCGACGGCGCCTGGGTGGCGTGGGACGACCGCCGCGAGCAGGCGAAGAAGGTGTACCTGGGCCGGGTGAGCGACGGCGAGGTGCGGGTGGTGGACTCGCGCCCGGGGACGCTCCCGGACCTGGCCATCACCGGCGGTGCCCGCTCGCTGGCCTGGCGCGACGGCGAGGCGGTGCGGGTGCAGGTGTCGCTGGGCGGGGAGGGGCGGTGATGCCGTAGCAGCGGGCAGAACGAACGATCGGGTGTAACCATGGACTGATGTTACTTGCGTTTCCCATGATTGACAAAATAAATTTGGCCTTCCCAAAAAATAATTGGGATATCCGAAGTATATTTTGCCCTATGCCACGTTGCGCGCCCCCCCATGCGTCCGAAGCCCCAGAGCTTTCTCCACCATCCACTATCCACTCTTCTCGGAACAGAAGCATCTGTGCGAGTCCTCCGTGAACTCGCCCTGCATGGGAAAGAGTTGACCACGACAGCCCTCGCGCAGCGGACCGGCATCACCGACCAGTCCGTACGGAACATCGTAAAGGGTCTGCTTCCGACCGGCGTGTTGGAGGTCTATGGGCAGGGGCGCGCCGCCTCCTACCAACTCGACGTGAAGCACCCGATCGGGCGAAGTTTGTTGGACCTTTTCCATGCGGAGGAGGAAAGAATGGAGGCCATCCGACAGGCGGTTGGGACGGCCGCCCGGCAGATGGAGCCGCCCCCGCTCGCCTTATGGGTCTTCGGGAGCGTAGCGCGCCACGAGGACCGACCGGACAGTGATCTCGATCTCCTGCTCGTAATCGAGGACGACGACACGACCGAGCGCGATGCGAACGTCTTCAGAGCCCTCCTGGAGGATCTTCAAAGAGACCAGCAAATCACGGTGTCCGTTGTTCCCCTGAGCAGCAGGGATATCGAGCGCCTGTCCGTCACCGGCGACCCGTTCTGGAAGGAGATCCTCCGGGACGCAATCCCCTGGCACGGAAAACGACCCGAGGCGCTTGCCGGCTTCCTGAAGCGGAAGCCCAGCAGCGCACCCCGGCAGAAGGATGCCCCGCATGGCTAGACAGGGGCCTTCGAAGCCTGCGGATCCCGGAGACTGGGAAGGGAGACTGCGCAATGCGCGCGACTTCAAGCGAGACGCGGAAGAGCTCAACGATCTTCGGGACGACGACGAAAACGCCAATGGCGTAATCACGCTGATCGTCAATGCAGCGATCGCCTATGCCGACGCACTCACGGGGAAGTATGGAGGATTCTTCAATCAGCAGGATCACAAGACCGTGAGCTCGGCGGTCGAGCGGGCCCTCGGTCTCCGTGCAGATCCGGCGCAGCTCAAACGCCTGAGCGCGATCATCAGCCAGAAGGATCCGTCCTCCTACGGCGTGCGACGGAGTCGCAAGGAAACCTCGGCAGAGCTGCTGAAACAGCTGGAACGCTTCAGTGACTGGGTGGAGCATACGCTCTCCGGTTGAGCGGGCTGCGAGGCACCACAGCGACTCGAAGGGCACCAGCACGGAATGCAGGAGGGGCCGGCGAGCGTCGCCGGCCCCCCTCTTCTTTTCGGCGCCCGGAACGCGGCACGGGCGCTGCATCTCTGCCGCTCTTCCCGGTTCGACCGGTCACCACTCGCTCCGTACTTCCAGGCGAAGACCCGTATGCGCACGCTGCTCGTCCTGCTCTGCGCCGCCCTGCTGGGCGGCACGGCCCCGCTCTCCGCCCAGGTCCAGGGCGCGGCCCCGGACACGGTGCACAAGAACCCGCGCTTCTTCACCCGCACCGACGCGCTGTACGCAGGCGGGTTCGTGCTCGGCACCCTCGCCATGACGCCGCTGGACCGGACGCTGGCGGAGCACCTGCAGGACTCCACCGTGCAGGCCAACCGTTTCTTCCGCCACTCCGCCAACGGGGTGCAGACGCTGGGGAACCCCGTCGACTACATCGTCAGCGGGGGGCTTTACGCGGTCGGGAAGGTGACCGGCAACCGGCCGATGGCCGAGGCGGGGCTGCACACCACCGAGGCGATCTTCCTGACCGACATGTTGACGGTGGGAGTCAAGGACCTGGCCGGCCGCGCCCGCCCGCTGGTGGACGTGCACGACCCGCACGACTTCAAGCTGGGGCGCGGCTTCGGGAACGACAGCTTCCAGTCCTTCCCTTCCGGGCACACCTCGTCGGCGTTCGCCGCCGCCTCCGCGTTCACGGCCGAGGTGGGGCGCTGGCACCCGAACCTGAAGCTCCCGGCGGGGATCGTCCTGTACACCGCGGCCTCGCTGGTGGGGGTGTCGCGGATGTACAACAACAAGCACTGGGCGAGCGACGTGCTGGGCGGGGCGGCGCTGGGGACCTTCACCGGGTGGAAGGTGGTGCAGTACAACCACGCGCACCCCGACAACTTCCTGGATCGGGTGTTCCTGGGCGCGGGCATGGCCCCCGCGGGGAACGGCGGGGCGCTGATCTACTGGTCGCTCCCCTCGCACTGAGCCCGGACGGCCCTCCCCGCCCTCACCCCGGCGGGGAGGTGGCGACCAGGACGGCGGTGACCAGCAGGGCTGCCGCCCCCACCACCAGCTCCACCACCGAGGAGCGGCGCATCCGCCCCGCCGCCGCCTCATCCCCCAGCGCGGGGCGCACCCGGAGCCAGTGGTAGGCCCCGATCCCCGCCGCCACCGCCAGCACCGCCAGCTTCAGCAGCAGCGTCCGCCCGTACCCCGTCTGCCACAGGTCGGCGAAGCGCTCCAAGTGCAGCCACGAGGCGAGCACCCCGGTGATCGCCGCCGTCCCCGCGCAGGCGAGTGCCGCGGGGGAAAAGGCGCCGACCAGCTCCGCCACGGCCCGCCCCCGCTCCCCCGCCTCCAGCCGCAGCGCCGCCGGGATCCCCACCGCCACCAGCAGGAGGAGGCTCCCCAGCCACCCGCCCGCCCCCAGCACGTGCGCCGCGTCCGCCGTGACGGCGAGCCCGGCGAAGCGGGGCGCCGCGGCGGCGTGCCCGGAGAGCGCCGGGGTGAGGGCCAGGAGCCCCACCGCGAGCGCCGCGACGGTCCACCCCGCGCCCCGTACCCGCCGCGCGGCGCCGAACCCCGCCAGCGCGAGCAGCGTCGCCCCCGCCTGGAGGAGCCACCCCCACCCCCAGGTGGTCCCGGCGAGCATCCCCCCGATCCGCGCGCCGCTCAGCGCCCCGGCAGCGCCGTGCACGGCGTACGACTGCGCGTACAGCCGCAGCAGCGCGACCGGCACCAGCACCACGGCCGCCGCGAATCCCAGCCGCGCCGCGCCCCCGCGCGCAGAACTCAGCGCGGGGAGGACCGACCGCCCGCTCCGCTCCAGCGGCCCCAGCACGAGCAGCGCGAAGGCCGCCGCGCCGATTACGGCCAGCAGCGCCAGGAACTGCGCCCAGCGCAGCGCCACGTACGCGGGCGATTCGGCCCCGAAGGTGGTGTCGTCCGCGGCCGGGCCGAGGTGCACGGCCCGGACGGAGTCGCGGCCGGGCGCGGGGACCCCGCCCGCGGCCTCGCCGGGGTGCGCGGAGTCGGGCGGAGGTGCCAGGGTCGCGGCAGGTGCGGGTGGCGCGGCGAGCCCGCGCGCACCTGGGAGGATGGAGAAGGCGAAGTGACCGTGCGTGGGATGCCCGTCCGCCCCGGCCATCCGCCAGGTGACGGTGTACCGCCCGGCCCGGAGCATCCCCAGGACCGGGGCGACGACGGTGCGC
>JAFAYN010000335.1 GCA_019240375.1 Gemmatimonadota bacterium | reverse complement strand
CTTCGGACTGCTGGGGCCCAACGGGGCGGGGAAGACCACCACCCTGGGGATCCTGACCACCCGCGTCCGGGCCACCTCGGGCTCGGCGCGGATCGACGGGGTGGAGGTGACCGCCGACCCGGTGGAGGTGCGCCGGCGCATCGGGGTGGTCCCGCAGCGCCCCAACCCCGACCGCGGGCTGAACGTGGTGGAGAACCTGGTCTTCCACGCCGCCTACTTCGGTATCCCGCGCGCGGCGGCCCGGCGGCACGCGGTCGAGCTGCTGGAGCGGCTGCGGCTGGCCGACAAGCGCGACGCGAAGGTGGACGCCCTCTCCGGCGGGCAGCAGCAGCGGCTGATGATCGCGCGGGCGCTGATCCACGAGCCGCGGGTGATCTTCCTGGACGAGCCCACCGTGGGGCTGGACCCCGCCGCGCGGCTGGCGCTCTGGGAGATCCTGCGCGAGCTGCACGCCCAGGGGCGCACCATCGTGATGAGCACCCACTACATGGAGGAGGCCGACCAGCTCTGCGACCGCGTCGCCATCGTGGACCGGGGGACGCTGCTGGCGCTGGACACCCCGGCGCGCCTCAAGGAGCGGGCGCCAGGCGGGACGCTGGTGGAGGTGACGCTCGACGGCGACGCCGACCCCGTGGTGGCGGGGGCGCGGGAGGTTCCGGGGGTGGACCGCGTGGAGGCGCGCGGGCCGGTGCTGCGCGTCTTCGCCACCCACGGCGGCCGGGTGGTCGCCCCGCTGATCGACGCCGCGGAGGCTACGGGGCGCTCGGTGAGCGACATCCGCCTCACCCCGCCCAGCCTGGAAACGCTCTTCATCTCCCTCACCGGAAGGAAGCTCGCCGCATGAACGCCGCCGCCACCCCCGTCGACCTCCCCCGCGGGGAGGGGCGCGTCCACCCGCTCCGGGTGTTCGGGGCGCTCCTGCTGCGGGACGTGTACGTGATGCGCCGGCAGGGTGTGTTCTTCCTGATCCAGACCACCATGCAGCCGATCCTGTTCGTGACCGTCTTCGGCTTCCTCCTCCCCCGGATGGGGTTCGTGCAGCGGGGATACACCTCGTCGCTCCTCCCGGGGATCCTGGCGGTGAGCCTGACGCTGGCCGCCATCCAGGGCGTGGCCCTCCCGCTGGTGCAGGACTTCGCGGCGACGCGGGAGATCGAGGACCGGCTGCTCGCGCCGATGCCGACCTGGATGGTGGCGGCCGAGAAGATCGTCGCGGGGGTGCTGCAGGGGATCTTCGCGGCGCTGGTGGTGCTCCCGGTGGGGCGGCTGATCATGGGGCCGATCCCCGGGCTCACCCTGGCCCACGTGGGGACGGTGCTTGCCGTGGCGGTGCTCGGCTCGGCCGCCTTCTCGTCGCTGGGGCTGCTGCTGGGGACGGGGATCGACCCGCGGCAGATCGGGCTGATGTTCAGCGTGATCGTGACGCCGATGATCTTCTTCGGGTGCACCTACTACCCCTGGCGCGGGCTCGACGCGGTGCCGGTGGTCAAGTACCTTGTGCTGGTCAACCCGCTGGTGTACGTGGCCGAGGGGATGCGCGGGGCGCTCACCCCCTCCATGCCGCACATGCCGGTGCCGGTGGTGCTCGCGGCGCTGGCCGGCCTCACCGTCCTCTTCGGGTGGCTGGGGGTGCGCGGCTTCGACCGGCGCGCCATCGGCTGAAGCGGCCGCCGCGCGCCCGGCCGGGCCGCCCCGGCGCCTCCCGGGCGCCGGGGCGGTGTCTTTGTCACCCCGCACGCGATCCCATGTCCTCGCTCCCGGAGCCGATCCACGTCGCGCTGTACGAGCCGGAGATCCCCGGCAACGCGGGGGCCGTCGCCCGCACCTGCGGGGCCGCGGGGGCGCCGCTGCACCTGATCGGGCGACTGGGCTTCTCCTTCACGCACCCGAAGGCGAAGCGTGCGCTGATGGACTACTGGCAGCACACCGAGTACCTGCACCACGCCACCTACGCCGACTTCCTGGCGCACGTGGGGCCGCGCCGCGTCTGGATGATGACCACGAAGGCGGCCGTCCCGCTCTGGGAGGCGCGCTTCGAGCCGGGCGACGTGCTCCTGTTCGGGCCGGAGTCGCGCGGGCTCCCGGAGGAGCTGCTGGCGACGGCCGCCGGACACACGCTGCGCATCCCCATGCGCGCGGAGACACGCAGCCTGAACCTTTCCACCGCGGTGGGGATCGGGCTGTACGAGGCGCTGCGGCAGGTCGGGCCCCCCTGGCTGGGGTGAGAAAAAGTCCGGCTTCCTCCCCCGTTCGCCCCCTTCTTGCATCGTCCGAAACCTCGTCGTTACCGGGGCTTCGCCTTCGGTTGACACCGTGGGAGCGCGAATCTAAGTTCCCCGCCGAACCGCGGGGAATTTGCGGTTTATCAAGCGTACACTCCAGCCATCCGGATAAATGGACAAGATCACCGTCGTCGGCGCGGGCAACGTGGGCGCCACCGCTGCCCAGCGCGTCGCGGAAAAGGAGCTCGCCCGCGAGGTCGTGCTGATCGACATCGCCGAGGGGATCCCGCAGGGGAAGGGGCTCGACCAGTGGGAGTCCGCCCCGATCGAGGGGTTCGACTCGCGCGTCGTCGGCTCCAACGGGTACGAGGAGTCGGCCGGGTCGGGGATCTACATCGTCACCGCCGGGATCGCCCGCAAGCCGGGGATGAGCCGTGACGACCTGCTGACCACCAACGCGGGGATCGTCCGCCAGGTGGCCGAGAACATCGCCCGCGTCTCGCCCGACGCCATCATCATCATGGTCAGCAACCCGCTGGACGTGATGTGCTACGTCGCGATGAAGGCTTCCGGCTTCCCGCGCGAGAGGGTGATCGGGATGGCGGGGGTGCTCGACACCGCTCGCTACCGCTCCTTCCTGGCGCTGGAGGCGGACGTGTCGGTGGAGGACATCCAGGCGATGGTGCTCGGCGGCCACGGCGACACCATGGTCCCGCTGATCTCCTACACCACCGTCTCGGGGATCCCGATCACCCAGCTCATCTCGAAGGAGAAGCTGGACGCGATCGTGGACCGCACCCGCAACGGCGGCGCGGAGATCGTGAAGTACCTCAAGACCGGCTCGGCGTACTACGCCCCGTCGGCCGGTGCCGTCCAGATGGCCGAGGCGATCGTCAAGGACAAGAAGCGCATCCTCCCCTGCGCGGCCTGGCTGCAGGGCGAGTACGGGATGAGCGACCTGTTCCTGGGCGTCCCCTGCAAGCTGGGCCGCAACGGGCTGGAGCAGATCATCGAGGTGGAGCTGACGGACGCGGAGCGCGACGAGCTGAAGAAGTCCGCCGACGCGGTCCTGGAGCCGATGAAGCTGGTCTGAGAACGAGCGCGCCGCACCCCGACGGGTGCGGCGCTTTTCCCTTGCACGCCGTACCTTCGCTCCGCGACGGAGACTGCACCATGGCTAACGTTCGGCACACCTCCCTGGGTACCGCGCTGCGCTACCGCGGGCGCGAGGGGATGTGGACGTGGATCCTGCACCGGGCGACCGGGCTGGGGATCCTCCTTTTCCTGATCATCCACGTCATCGACACCGCGATCATCATCTACTGGCCCGGCGAGTACGACGTGGCGCTGGGGATCTACAAGCACCCGGTCTTCCGCTTCGCGGAGCTGCTGATCTTCTTCTCGGTGCTGTACCACGCGGTCAACGGGCTGCGCATCGTGATCCAGGACTTCTGGCCGTACGTGATGCAGCGGCAGCGGCAGCTGGTGTGGGCCACGGCGGTGATCGTGGTCCTGGCGATGCTCCCCGTCACCTGGATCATGCTGGCCCCGATCTTCGGGCTGGCGCAGGAGCCGGGGACGGCGCGCAGCGAGGTCCGCTGCTCCGAGGCCCGCAACGCCCATGCGCCCGCCTGCGTGAACCCCGAGGGGGAGGTGGCCCTGTGAGCGCGCCGGCACAGGTGGCGGAGCGCGGCACGCCGCGCCGCGGCGGGGGGTACGCCAAGCCGCGGAAGGCCGGGGGAGGCAACTTCGAGCTGATCTCCTGGTTCTTCATGCGCCTTTCGGGGCTCCTCCTGATCTTTCTGGCGCTGTACCACCTGGTCTGGTGGAACCTGATCGTGGGGGTGGCGCACCTCGACTCGCAGGTGGTGATCGAGCGCTGGAACAACCCGTTCTGGCGCCTGTTCAACGTGGCGCTGGTCACCTTCGCGATGCTGCACGGGCTGAACGGCGCCCGCTACTCCATCGAGGACTACGTGCGGCGGCCGGGGCGCCAGGTGGCGGTCAAGGCCGTGGTGTACACCCTCGTGCTCGGGTCCCTCCTGGTCGCGGTCTTCGCGCTGCTCACCTTCGATCCCGCAGTCCTGGTCAACCGATGATCCATACCCATACGTACGACGCCCTGGTGGTCGGGGGCGGCGGCGCCGGCCTGATGTCGGCCATCTACCTGTCGCGCGAGCCGGGGCTGCGGACGGCGGTCATCTCCAAGCTGTACCCCACCCGCTCCCACACGGGGGCGGCGCAGGGCGGCGTGTGCGCCGCGCTGGGGAACCTGGAGGAGGACCACCCGGAGTGGCACATGTTCGACACCGTGAAGGGGTCGGACTACCTGGGCGACCAGGACTCCATCGAGGTGATGTGCAACGAGGCGGTGGACGTCATCATCGAGCTGGAGCACATGGGGCTCCCCTTCTCGCGCACCGAGGACGGGAAGATCGCCCAGCGCCCCTTCGGCGGGCACACGCACCACTTCGGGCAGGGCCCGGTGCGCCGCTCGTGTTACGCGGCGGACCGCACGGGGCACATGATCCTCCAGACCCTGTACCAGAACTGCATCAAGAACGGGGTCGACTTCTACGACGAGTTCCAGGTGGTGGACCTCCTCCTCAGCCCGGACGGCCGGTGCTGCGGGGTGGTGGCCTGGCACATCGACACCGGCGACCTGCACGTCTTCCACGCCAAGGCGGTGAACTTCACCACCGGCGGCTTCGGGCGCATCTGGTCGATCACCTCCAACGCGCACGCCAACACCGGCGACGGGGTGGCGATCGCGCTGCGACGCGGGATCCCGCTGGAGGACATGGAGTTCTACCAGTTCCACCCCACCGGGATTTACAAGCTGGGGATCCTGATCACCGAGGGGGTGCGCGGCGAGGGCGGGGTGCTGCGCAACGACCACGGCGAGCGCTTCATGGAGCGGTACGCGCCGACCATGAAGGACCTGGCATCGCGCGACGTGGTGGCGCGCGCCATCTCGCGCGAGATCCGCGAGGGGCGGGGGATCAACGGGAAGAAGTACGTCTACCTCGACGCGACCCACCTGGGTGCGGACGTGATCGAGAACAAGCTCCCGGACATCGCCGACTTCTGCCGGACGTACCTGGGGGTGGACCCGGTCCGCGAGCCGATGCCGATCCAGCCGACGGCGCACTACGCGATGGGCGGGATCCCCACCGACATCGACTGCCGCGTGGTGACCGGCCCGGACAACACCGTGATCCCCGGCTTCTACGCCGCGGGCGAGGTGGCCTGCGTCTCGGTGCACGGCGCCAACCGCCTGGGAACCAACTCGCTGCTGGACCTGGTAGTGTTCGGGCGGCGATCGGGGCTGGACATGGCCCGCTTCTGCAAGACGGCCGACCTCCCGCCGCTTCCCGAAAACCCGACGGAGCGGATCGAGGCGACCTTCGCGCGGCTCCTCGCCACGGAAAAGGGCGAGCCGGCGGCCAAGCTCCGCGAGGAGATGCAGGACGTCATGCAGGACCACGTCGGCATCTTCCGCGAAGGGCCGGGGATGGAGATCGCGCTCGCCAAGGTCCGGGAGCTGCAAGAGCGCTACCGGAGCGTGCTGGTGCTGGACAAGGGGAAGCGCTTCAACACCGACCTGCTGGAGGCGTGGGAGCTGGGGAACCTGCTGGATCTGGCGGAGGTCACCACCGTCAGCGCCATCAACCGCACGGAAAGCCGCGGCGCCCACATGCGCGAGGACTACGAGACGCGCGACGACGTGAACTGGCTCAAGCACACGCTGGTCACGCGCTCGGACGAGGGGGCGCTGGACATCACCTACAAGCCGGTGACGATCACGCGCTTCCAGCCGAAGGAAAGGGTGTACTGATGAAGACGGTTACTCTGACCATCCTCCGGTTCAACCCGGAGACGGACCGGGAGGCGGCCTACCGCGAGTACCGGGTGGACGTGGAGCCCACCGACCGCGTGCTCGACGCGCTGAGCAAGGTCAAGTGGTACCAGGACGGGACGCTGACCTTCCGCCGCTCCTGCGCGCACGGCGTCTGCGGCTCGGACGCGATGCGGATCAACGGGGTGAACCGGCTGGCGTGCAAGGTCCTGATGCGCGACGTGGGCGACCGCGTCACCATCGAGCCGCTGATGGGGTTCCGGGTCATCAAGGACATGGTGGTGGACATGGAGCCGTTCTTCGCGCAGTACCGCTCCGTGCTCCCCTTCATGATCAACGACTCGCGCCCGCCGCAGCGGGAGCGCCTCCAGTCCATCGCGGACCGGGAGCGCTTCGACGACACCACCAAGTGCATCCTGTGCGCGGCGTGCACCACCTCGTGCCCCAGCTTCTGGGCCAACGAGGAGTTCGTGGGGCCGGCGGCCATCGTGAACGCGCACCGCTTCATCTTCGACTCTCGCGACGAGGCGGCGGGGGCGCGGCTGGACATCCTCAACGACCGCGAGGGCGTCTGGCGCTGCCGGACGATCTTCAACTGCACCGAGGCGTGCCCCCGCGAGATCCGCATCACCAAGGCGATCGGCGAGGTCAAGAAGGCGATCCTTTACGGCAGCACGGCTCCGTAGACGCTTTCTCGCTCCGGTGGCTTTTGTGCGACGAGCCGGCCCTGCTTCGTGCGGGGCCGGCTCTTTCGTTTCCGGTCGGCGGGTGCTCCTCCTCCGGGGGGTGCGTAACTCGCTACGCTCAGACATACGCTCCCCCTGCGGAGGAACACCCACCTCCCTGCCGGCTTTTACTGCGAGTACAACTACAACTGCAACTTCGACTGCTGCTTCAGACCGCGGCTGCGGTGGCTGCTTCTGCTTCGGCCTGCTGTGCCTGCGTGGTCGGGGCGGGCTGCAGGATCGAGAACATCGCCCCCTGCGGGTCCTGGACCAGGGCGAAGCGGCCCACGTCGGAGATGTCGCTGGGTGGGACGTGCAGCCGCGCGCCCAGCTCCTTCGCCAGGTCGGCGCTGGCGTCGCAGTCCTCCACGGCGAAGTAGACGTGCCAGCCGATCGGCATCCCCGCCATCTCCTCGGTCGGCTCGTACATCCCTCCGGCCTGCCGTTCCCCTTGCTGGAAGACGGTGTACGTCCCTTCCGGCATCTGCTGGGCTCGGGTGCCCCAGCCGAAGAGCTGTCCGTAGAAGCCGGCGGCATCGGCGGCGGCGTGGGTGGCCAGCTCGTTCCAGCAGAAGGTCCCCGGCTCGGCGGTCACCCCG
>JAFAYN010000331.1 GCA_019240375.1 Gemmatimonadota bacterium | reverse complement strand
AGGCGAGCTCGAAGCGGAAGATTGCCCGGAGCTTCATGCCGCCACCTCCGGCTCCCCGCGGCGCCGGCCGATGCGCCCCGCCATCGCGCTGAAGTACACGTCCTCCAGGTCCGGCTCGGCGGGCTCGAAGCCGGGACCCGGCGCCGCGTCGGCGTGGACGTGCACCACGGTGCGCCCGGCGAGGAGCCGCGTGGAGATCACCGCGTGCTCGCGCTCCACCGCGGGGAGGGCGCTCTTGTCGATCACGCTGCGCCAGATCCTCCCCCTCATCTCCTCGATCGCGCCGAGCGGCTCGGCCTCCAGCAGGATCTCGCCGCGGTCGATGATCGCCATCCGGGTGCACAGCTCGCTCACGTCCTCCACGATGTGCGTGGAAAGGAGGACGACGCTGCTCTCCCCCAGCTCGCTCAGCAGGTTCAGGAAGCGCACCCGCTCGGCCGGGTCGAGGCCGGCGGTGGGCTCGTCCACGATGATCAGCCGCGGGTTGCCGAGCAGCGCCACCGCGATCCCGAAGCGCTGCCGCATCCCGCCCGAGAAGCCGCCCAGCTTCTTCTTGCGGGCCTCGTACAGGTTGGTCTGCTCCAGCAGCGCCTTCACCACCTCCTTCCGCTCGCGGCGGCCGGTAATCCCCTTGAGCACGGCGAAGTGGTCCAGCAGGTCCTCGGCCGAGACCTTGGGGTACACGCCGAACTCCTGCGGGAGGTAGCCGAGCGTCCGGCGGACCTCGTCCTTCTGCCGCAGCACGTCGATGTCGCCGAGCCGGACGTCGCCGGAGTCGGCTTCCTGCAGGGTCGCCAGGGTGCGCATCAGGGTGGACTTCCCCGCCCCGTTCGGGCCCAGCAGGCCGAACATCCCCTGCGGGATGGTGAGGGACACGTCCTGGAGGGCGTGGGTCCCGTTGGGATAGGTCTTGGAAAGGTGCTCGATGGTCAGCTGCATGGGAGACGGGAGGGTGAGGGTGGGGCGGGGAGCTTGCGCACCGGTGTACCATTACACTAGTACACTACGGATGCGCCGCGCTCGCGTCAAGCATTCCGATGCCCTGGAGTACGGCGGGGACGACGGGGAAGTTTCAGCGGCGGCGGAAGCGGCGCCCGGGGAGGGCGCCGCTCCCGCCCGGCTCAGAAGCGGGCGTCCAGCATCGGCATGCGGATCCCCTGCTCGCGCGCGGTCTCGACGGCCGTCTCGTAGCCGGCGTCGGCGTGGCGCACCACCCCCATCCCGGGGTCGTTGGTGAGGACGCGCTCCAGCCGCTCGCGCATCTCCGGGGTCCCGTCGGCCACGATCACCTGCCCGGCGTGCAGCGAGTTGCCGATCCCCACCCCGCCGCCGTGGTGGAAGGAGACCCACGAGGCGCCGCTCGCCACGTTGACCAGCGCGTTGAGGATCGGCCAGTCGGCGATGGCGTCGCTCCCGTCCTTCATCGCCTCGGTCTCGCGGAAGGGGGAGGCCACCGAGCCGGTGTCCAGGTGGTCGCGCCCGATCACGATGGGCGCCTTCAGCTCGCCGCGCGCCACCAGGTCGTTGAGCGCCACTCCGAAGCGGGCCCGCTCCCCCTGCCCCAGCCAGCAGATGCGCGCCGGGAGCCCCTGGAACGCCACCTTGGCCCGCGCCTCGGTGATCCAGCGGCGCAGGTGCTGGTCGTCAGGGAAGAGCTCCAGCACCAGCTCGTCGGTGCGGTAGATGTCCGCCGGGTCGCCGGAGAGCGCCACCCAGCGGAACGGCCCCTTCCCCTGCGCGAACAGCGGGCGGATGTACGCCGGGACGAAGCCGGGGAAGGCGAAGGCGTCGTCGAAGCCGGCGTCGCGCGCCTGCCCGCGGAGGTTGTTGCCGTAGTCGAAGGTGACGGCGCCGCGGCGCATCATCTCCACCATCGCCTCGCAGTGGGCGCGCATCGACGCCATGGAGCGGCGGACGTACTCCTGCGGGTCGCGCTCGCGTAGCTCGGCGGCCTCCTCCAGCGACACCCCCGTGGGGACGTAGCCGTTCAGCGCGTCGTGCGCGCTGGTCTGGTCGGTGAGCACGTCCGGGGTCACGCCGCGCCGCACCAGCTCGGGGAGGACGTCGGCTTAGTTTCCCACCAGCCCCACCGAGAGCGGCTCGCGGCGCCCGGTGGCCTCGCGGATCCAGCGCAGCGCCTCGTCCAGCCTGGCGGTCATCCGGTCGCAGTAGCGCGTCTCGATCCGCCGCTCGATCCGACGCGGGTCCACCTCCACGCACAGCACCGCGGCGTCGTTCAGGGTGGCGGCGAGCGGCTGCGCCCCGCCCATCCCCCCCATCCCGCCGGTCAGCACCCACTTCCCCGCCAGCGACCCCCCGAAGTTCTGCTCGGCCACCGAGCCGAAGGTCTCGTACGTCCCCTGCAGGATCCCCTGCGTCCCGATGTAGATCCAGGAGCCGGCCGTCATCTGGCCGTACATGGTCAGCCCCTGGCGCTCCAGCTCGCGGAACACGTCCCAGGTGGCCCAGCGCGGGACCAGGTTGCTGTTGGCGATCAGCACGCGCGGCGCCCCCCGGTGCGTGCGGAAGACCGCCACCGGCTTTCCCGACTGGACGATCATGGTCTCGTCGTCCGCCAGTGTCTCCAGCGTGGCGACCATGGCGTCGAACGCCTCCCACGAGCGCGCAGCGCGCCCGGTGCCGCCGTACACCACCAGGTCTTCCGGGCGCTCCGCCACGTCCGGGTCCAGGTTGTTCATCAGCATCCGCAGGGCGGCTTCCTGCTGCCACCCCCGGCAGCGCAGCTCAGTGCCGCGGGGGGCTCGTATCACGCGGACATCGGTAGTCGTAGTCATGTCTTCCGTTCGTCGTCGGATATGTTTACGCCACGTAGGACGTCTTGGATGGGGCGGCCTTCATGAGGAGGAGCCGTCCTGAGTGCATCAATCCGTGCTCGCAGGACAGGCTGACTCTCTCGCAGATTCCAAAGTAGCTGTTCATTGTGAGAACTCAGCCGCCAACGATGAGCCTCTCTCGCAGAAACGCCACCCATGGCTGCTACAACACATGGCAAGTTGCGTCGTACCTTCGTAAGGAAGACACGTAGTGCCTGCACCCCCCGAATAGGAGCACGAGCCTGTCGGAGGATTTCAAGAGCAAGGGCGTCCCAAACCTCAGGTCCACACTCGACAGGCTTCCCAACCTGCTCCTCTACCAACGCGACTCCATGCACAGAGGCACTCTCAATGAAAATGGGCTGTCTGTCTCTGAGGAACAGCACCACCCCAATCAGTAAAATTTCTCCTGGCTCGTGCTGCCATTCTGAAGGAACTTCTTCCGGACCACGTCCCATCCAGAAAGCTTCTCCCACATGTGCAGGTATGCGATGAATTGTATCACCCGATCCCAAAGCAAAGTACCACGTAGTAGCTGAAAGCCCCTCCTCCAGAGGAACATTGGCTAACCACGTAGCTGATGCATCTATCTCACTAATGAACTGCCGGACCTCAATCGCTGCCTGACAAATATCGTTTATGTTTAGATTAAGATCGGATGCCATTCGCTCGAAAGGAGCAATCCAATGCTCCGGCACCTCGAAGAACGGCGGCCATGCATGTGTTCCCCGGTTCGCAAAAACCTCCCGACATGCATGTTGGACCGCGTCGAAATCCGTCACCCACTCCCGGAGGAGCAGTAAATCGACAAGATCACGGAACCGCTCGTTCCGCCTCCCTTCAGGAGGAGGTAAAGTCATCCCGTGAATCTTCTGTGCGATATGGAACGGGAGGGACAGACAGGGGAGAGCTTCGGGACCGCTGATCCCGAAGGGAGCCAGCGAGATCGCTTCCACCATCTCCACTTCGGCACCGTTACCTTCGTAACGCGCGATGTCCACCTGTACGGTTCCCCATGGCTTACCGAGGTACTGCAGTGAGATTTCGACTCGTGCAGCCCCGTTCGGCATCAACTCGGGCTGGTCTTTCCTCCGGAAGGAGAAGCCCTGGTAAGGACGACTGAGCGCGCCTTCCAGTTCTTCGATCAGGTCTCCGTTATCGGAATTGAGGATGAGGTCCAGATCCTTCGTGGCTCGGGCTAGATGCCGCAACCGAAGTTCCAGCGCAACTCCACCCTTGATGGTGAATTTCCGTCCGGCTCCCTCGAATCCCGCTGTCTCCAGGGCCCCGCCGAGAACGATGTGCGAGACCCAGTTCCTCACCCTTACGGGAGGCTGACCAAGCTGTCTCGCGTACGAGTCCACCCATTGGTTGAGGATCCGTACAGAGCGGGGAGGATTTCGGGGCTTCATGAATGGTAGATCTGTAAGTCGTTCCGAAGCTGTTCAGCTTCTTGATGTTTTAGTAGGCCGCTTCGCTCCGCATCCACCAAAGCACGACCGAGTAGAGCCTCCCCTAAATGCGCCGCGTGACAGTCCCTGATCGTCCGTGTGACCGACGTTACGGGAATTCCCTCATAGAAATCCTGATCCTCACCCGGGACGTCTGCACGATGAACTACCAGTTGCCGGGGGATCTGTCTTCGGATGCGGAAGGAATTCGGAACAGTGATATGAACGCGGGCTGGATTCACATCCGAGATGTTGTAGAGGGCGAGTGCCGACTCGTGAGAGATGATCCCGGTGACGCCCGCGGGCCAGAGGCTGGCCTCCATGTACTGAGACAGAGGACTGACGGGGAAGTGTAGCAGGCGATAAACGCCTCGACTGATGCGCTCCACCACCTCACGGCGTTCCATCATGACCAGCGCCATCGAGCTTACACCGGCATCACGGGCCTGACCAGCCGTGAAGTAGCCAAGCTGGTCGGCACCGAGTTCGTAGATGGTTGCGTAGGCTTCACCAGGCATGTCGAGAGGTTTGATGGATGAATTATAACATTATGTTATAATTCATCCACGGGCAACACAAGCAAGACGAGACCCGCCACGGCTCAATGCCGCGGTGGGGTCGTATCGTCCGGCGTCTCATGGGAGTCGCAGGAAAGGATCAGGTGGTTGCCTTCGGTCACGATGCCGGGATCGGGGAGGCCGCGCCACAGCTCGGCGAGGGCTCCTTCGCGCACCAGCGCCGTCGCCGCGGCGATGTCGGGGGCCAGGATGCGGTCGCCGGCCAGCGGGGCGATCCGCTCGCGCACCCGCCGGTAGGCCTGCTCCACGCCGCGGCCCGGGTGGAGGGGCTTGAGGAACTCCAGCGCCTGCGCGGCGCACAGCAGCTCGATCCCCAGCACCGCCTCGGTGTTGCGCAGCACCTTCCGCGCCTTGACCGCGGCGTGCGCGCCCATCGAAACGTGGTCTTCCTTGTTGGCGCCGGTGGTGATGGAGTCCACGCTGGCCGGGTGGGCCAGCACCTTGTTCTCGCTCACCAGCGCCGCCGCGGTGATCTGCGCGATCATCATCCCCGAGTGCAGCCCCGGCTCGGGGGTGAGGAAGGCGGGGAGGTCGGACAGGTCGGGGTTCACCAGCCGCTCGATGCGCCGCTCGGAAAGGGAGGCGAGGTCCGCCAGGGCGATGGACAGCAGGTCGAGCACCTGGGCGATCGGCTGCCCGTGGAAGTTCCCCCCGCTGATCACCAGCCCGTCCGGCCCCTCGTCGGAGAAGATCAGCGGGTTGTCGGTGGCGCTGTTCGCCTCCGTTTCCAGCACCGTGCGGATGTACGCCAGCGCGTTGCGCGCGGCGCCGTGCACCTGCGGCATGCAGCGCAGCGCGTAGGCGTCCTGCACACGGGGGTCGTCGTGGCGGTGCGACTCGCGGATCTCGCTGTCCGCCAGGAGGGCGCGCAGGCGGGCTGCGCTGGCGAGCTGCCCCGGGTGGGGACGGGCGCGCTGGATGGCGGGGTGGAAGGCGTCCGGCGTCCCGCGCAGCCCTTCCAGCGTCATCGCCCCGATCACCTCGGCGGCCTCCACCGCGCGTTCGGCGCCCAGCAGGGCGAGCGCCCCGAGCCCGGTCATGAACTGCGTCCCGTTGTTGAGCGCCAGCCCCTCCTTGGCCTGGAGGCGCACCGGCTCCAGCCCGACGCGGCGCAGCGCCTCGGCGGAGGGGAGCACCTGGCCGTTCACCTCGGCCTCCCCCTCGCCCACCAGCACCAGCGCGATGTGCGAGAGCGGCGCCAGGTCGCCGGAGGCGCCGACGGAGCCCTGCTCCGGGACCACCGGGGTGACGCCGCGGTTCAGCAATTCCACCAGGAGCTGCACCACCTCCGGGCGGATCCCGGAGCACCCCTTGGCCAGGACGTTGGCGCGCAGAAGGGTGACGGCGCGCGCCTCGGCGCGGGGGAGCGGGGTCCCCACCCCGCAGGCGTGGGAGCGGATCAGGTTGAGCTGCAGCTCTTCCACCTGGTGGGGCGGGATCACCACCTCGGAGAGGCGCCCGAAGCCGGTGGTGACGCCGTACACCACCTCGCCGCTCGCCAGGGCGCGCTCCACCACCGCGCGCGAGCGGTGCATCCGCTCCAGCGCGTCCGGGGTGATCTCCACGCGCACGTCGTCCGCCCGGGCGATGCGCTCGATCTCTTCCAGCGCCAGGCTGTTCCCGTCGATCCCGATCCGACCCTGTTGCTGCATGCTCTCTCCGCGTCTGGGGGCGGGGACAAGATACGAGGCGGGAAAGGCGCGAACAACCACGAAACAAGACGGGCCCGCGGAAGATCCGCGAGCCCGTCGTGCTTTCTTCGCCCCGCCGCGCCGGCTACCCCGGGAGCCGCGCCAGGCGCGGCTCGCCGGCGCGGAGCTGGTACGCCCAGTCGAAGATCATCAGCCGGCGGTTGGCGCCGCTGCTCCCCAGGATCTGCGCACGGATCACCCCGTAGTGGAACTGCCCGTCGCTCGCCCGCACCCGGAAGACGTAGCTGAACTCCTGGTTCACCGTCACCGGGCTGGACGTGTATCCGGCCGCCGGCGCCTGGAAGACCGCCGTGCACCCCGGGTCGCGCGACGCGCCGCAGGTCAGCGCCGTGGTCCGGCCCGCGCTCACCACCTGCGTCTCGCCGAGAGGACGGATCTGCCACGCCCCGTTCACCACCTCCAGCCGCCACTGCGCGCTGGGCAAGTCGCCGGAGAGCACCGGGTTGAGCGAGTCGGCCGCGACGAAGCGGAAGCCGCTGGCCGCCGTGCTGTCGCCATGCGCGTACACCAGCTCCCCGTGGTAGTCGGGGCGCGGGATGCCGATCTGGATGGTGCTGAGGTCGCTCACCTGCCCGAGCGTGTCCACCGCGGCGATCCGGTAGCTGTACGCCGAACCGTTCTTGGCCCGCTGGTCGAGGAAGCCTGTGCCGTCTGTCTCGCCGAGCTGGTAGATGGTGTTGGGAGTACCGTCGATCGCCACCAGGTACACCTGGTACTTCCAGAGCGCCGAGGTGGAGCCGGTCGGCTTCCAGCGGATGTACAGGGCGTTGTCCATCCCGAACGTCGTGTCGGCCTGCGGTGTGGCGGGAGGCGTGTACGAGGGGACGGTGACCGGCACCCGGTAGTCCGAAGAGGCTTCCGTATCGGTGTCCTCGTCCACCGTGGCGACGTAGTACTCGTACGCGTTCCCCGGGACCACGTTGATGTCGCTGTACCGGCACGCCCCCTGGTCGCAGGAGGTGACGGTGGCGATCAGCGAGAAGCTGGACTGGTTGGTGCGCCGGGCATACACGCGGAAGGGCTCGCCGCTCCAGTCGGAGGGGAGGTTCCACTTCACCGTGACGGTGGGGTGCCCGGCGGGTTTGGAGCCCTGCCACCCTTCCAGCACCCAGTCGTACCGGGCGCTGAGGTTCTGCGGGCGTCCCACGTCGCCGGAGCCGAAGAAGGAGCCGTTGTCGTCGCACCCGGCCAGGGCCAGGCCGGCGAGGAGGAGCGGAAAGCGGAGGTGTTTGAACATGGGTGGTATCCCCTGGGCCGAGAGCACGTGCGAATGCCTTTATTCTGCGAAAGGATCAGGGCAACTGCCATTCCGGGAACGGGCTCGCCGGGCTGGAAGTTGGCAACACTTTTCGGGGCAAGGTGTTACCCCCGCGACGGACTTTTCAGGGTGGGGATTGGGGGAGTCGGACTGTCCGCGAGGAGGGAAAATGGGTGTCTCTCCTGAGCTACAACGCCGGGCCCGGGCACGCCCCCATCCGGCGGCCTGAGAGCCGCACAGCAGCCCCCTTGATCCCCCAATTCTGGGGGAAGGCGATACGGCAGGGTTCACAGCGCGACCTCGGCTCAGCAGACCCCCTCCCCGGCGCTTCGCGCCACCCCTCCCCCACGAGTGGGGAGGGGTTCTGTTGTTGCCGTTTATTGCTTTTCCCGGAAGATGTTACGGAGGGAGACTCACCGGCTGTTTTGGTGAGGCTCACCCGGGCTGGGGAGACTGCCGGCTGTATCGGCAGGCTCGCCGGCCCCGCGGAAGAGACCGGCGGCTGTTTGCCGGGCTCTGGAGCGGCCCGCCAGCTCCACCACGAAAGAAAACGGCCCCACCCGAAGGCGGAGCCGCTCTTCCCCAGAACTATCCTATCGACAAAAACCTCATCGCTGGTCCACGCCGATGTCCCGCTCGTTGTAGTCCAGCTTCAGATCCGGAAGATCCTTCAGGTGCACCGAGAACTGGAACGAGGTGTTCCCCACCGGCGTCCGGTAGAAGTCGAAATTCGCCTGCCACCGGTACAGGTCGCGGACCAGGCTCAACCGGTGCGCCCCGAACTGCCCGTCGGTGATCGAGTAGCTGGTGTTCCAGTTCACCGCCCAGTTCGGCGTCGGCGAGAACGAGAGCGTCCCGTTCAGCGTCTGCGTGGACTCGTTCCGGAGCCCGTAGAAGCTGCTGGCGGGCAGCGACGTGCCGGTCCCGGTGCTGTAGTTCAGCGTCTGGCGCGGACGGATCAGCGAGTAGTCCACCCGCACCTGCCAGGGCCCGCCCCCGCCCGCCCGGATCGGGTTGGCGGTCGCGGTGGTCGGGCCGACGGGGCCGGACGGGAGCGCCGCCGTGTCGCCGGGGACCATCCCCTGCCCCGGGGTCATCGAGCTGGGGCCGCTGGCGTTCCCGTTGCGGTCGCGCTGCCCCAGCCCCAGGAAGCGGAAGAGCGCGGAGCCCTGCCCGAACGAGAACGAGGTGCTCACCGACGAGAGCTGCGGCGCGAACTTCCCCTTCACCCCCGGCTTGGAGTCGGGCGGCGGCGGCTCGAACAGGTCGTGCGTGACCGTCAGGTTCAGCCCCTGCAGGTAGTCGGAGCGGATGGTGTTGGTGATCTGGCTCCCCACCCACCCGGACTCCCCGGCCTGCGCCGCGGCGAAGTCGTACCCGATGGCGCTGGTGGTCAGCGCCAGCAGCGTCACCTTGCGCGCGTCCACCGGCGCCGCCGGAGCAGCAGCCGCCGCCGAGTCCGCTCCGGAGCCCGCGGCGCCTCCCGTTCCCGGAGTTCCGGGCGCCCCGGGCCCGCCCGCCGCCGCTCGCGCGGGAGTGGCCGGGGTGTTGGGGGAGCGCATCTTGGCCTCGAACGTCTGGTCGAGCGACAGCGACACGACGTTCTGCGTGCGCCCGCCCGCCTCGCCGAACACTCTCTTCTGCAGTTCGTTCTGCTGGACCTGCGGCGAGTAGGTGTAGTTGATCCCCGGCTTGATGTGGTGGCGGATCGCCTGGATCCCCCCCACGCCGGGGAAGAAGCCGTACAGGTCGGTGTTCACGCTGGCCCCGAAGTTGGTGCGCAGCGGGCCCTGGATGTATTTGTCGTTCCCACCCAGCGTGTCGCGCCGGATGGCCTGCGACAGCGACAGGTTCGGGGCGATGAAGGTGGAGCCGATCAGGTTCTGCTGGTAGCTGATGCTGGAGCTCCACTGCCCCTCGTCCTGGTTGAACACCGTCACCGAGTCGATCCCCTTCACCCCCTCCAGCGCCCGCCGGTTGAGCGACGCGCTGTTGTTGAAGCTCAGCTTCCCCATGGTGAGCGACTGGCTCACCTGCAGGTTGCCCAGGCTCTCGTTGCGCTGTCCGACCGTCGTCTGCCCGTTGGTGACCACGACGTTGCTCGGGAGCTTGGTCGACGAGCGCGACCCCGAGGCGTTGAAGGTCAGGGTGGTGTTGCTGTACCAGCTCGACAGCTCGGGCGTGGGGGACCGGAACAGGGTGATCGAGTTGGGCGAGAAGCCGAAGCTCGGGAAGACCGTCTCCACCCGGTCGTTCCCAAGCGACTGCCGCCGCTGGGCGCCCAGGCTGACCTGTCCCCAGTCGAAGCGGCGGTTCAGCGACAGGTTGGAGCGGAGGTCCTGCGTGGCCTCGAACGGGTCGATGCTGCGGCGGCGCACGTAGCTGGAGCTGGAGGCGTAGCTGGCGTCCGCCGCCAGGTCGGTCCGCTCGTTGGGACGCCAGCGGGTGTTCCCGGCCAGGGTGCGCTGGTGCGCCCCGTCCTGGGGGAAGTACTCGCGCCAGCTGGCGCTCCCGTTCAGGAACTGCCGCTTCCAGTTGTAGTCCATCGTCCCCTGGAGCGAGGTGTACGAGTTGCTGCGCCACTCGCCGTCCACCTGCGCGCCCATGTACTCGTTGATGGCCCAGTAGTACCCCAGGTTGGAGATCTGCCGCTGGTATCCGGTGTTGGTGCGGACGATGTCGTTGATCCCGAAGCGGGGGGTCAGGATCCCGCTCCGGCGCCCCTTCTCCATGTCCTGCACGATGAAGGGGAGCCACGCCACCGGGACGTTCCGGAAGTACAGGACCGCCGGACGCCCCACCAGGAGGCGGTCCTTGATGACCATCACCTTGCCGGCCTCGAAGTGGTACTGCGGCTCGGGGCGCTCGTCGGAGGTGAAGGTGCTGTTCTCGGCGTAGATCCGGTCGGTCCGCTGCTCGGCCGCAACCGTCTGCCCCTTCACGTACCAGGTGACGCCCGAGCTGTACTGGGTGCGCCCGCCGAGCACCGAGGCCTTGCGGTTCTCCAGGTCGTAGACCAGGACGTCGCCCTCGATGTTCTGCCCCTCGCCGCTGACCTTGGGGTTGCCGTAGGCCGAGGCGATCTTGGTCGGCTCGGCGTAGACGATGGAGTCGGCCGTGAGCGTCTGCCCGGCGCGCTGCACCTCGGCGTCGCCGCGCAGGTGCAGCACCCGCTCGTCGGTGTGGTACTCGGCGGTCTTCCCCCTGTACTCCACCGGGGTGTACCCCTGCAGCTTGCGGAGCTGGTCGTACACCGAGTCCGCCTCCTGCGGGGCCGCCGGACGGCTCGCGCGGGCGGTGTCGGCGCCGGGGCGCTGCCGCTGCCGGGACGGGATGGTGTCGCCGGGGGCGCGCGGCTGCTGTACGCGGGGCGCGGGGGCGCCGGAGGGGGGCGCCGGGTGCACCTTCTGCGCGGCGGCGGGCGCCGAGACCAGCGCGCCGAGCGCCACGCCCACCAGAGCGAAGCCGCGCGCGGGGGCGCCCCCATTGGTGGCGGGGCTCACCTACGCCTCCGCGCCCGCGGCGACGAGCCGCTTCCGGGACACCATGCGGGAAAGGACGATGCTGAGCTCATAAAGCACGATGAGGGGGACCATCATCATCAGCGTGACGGTGACCACGTCGCCCGGGGTGAGGACGGAGCACAGGATCGTGATGATGACGATCGCGTGGCGCCGCTTGGAAGCCAGGAACTCGGGGGTGACCACCCCGAGCGCGGACAGCACCAGGATGACGATCGGAAGCTCGAAGACGATACCGAAGGAGAGCAGGAGACGGACCACCACGTCCATGTACTGGTCGATGACGATCGACTGCTCCAGGCTCTCGGTCTGGAACCCCATGGTGAAGCGGAGCGTCATGGGGAGCACGATCTCGTACGCCATGCCCACCCCCATCGCGAACAGCCCCAGCCCCAGGTACAGGCTGGGGATGATCACCTTGCGCTCGGAGGGGGTCAGGGCCGGCGACAGGAACGCCCAGACCTGGTACGCCACCACCGGGAACGCCATCAGGAGCCCGACGATGATCGCCAGCTTCAGGGTGATGAAGAAGGGATCGGTCGGGCTCAGGTACTTGAGCTTGGTCCCGTGCAAAAAGGGCTTGATCGGGTCGACCAGGATCCCCAGCACGTCGTAGTGCATCACCAGCAGGAAGGCCGCGCCGGTCGCGACGGCCACCGCCAGCAGGCTCCAGATCAACCGCCAGCGCAGTTCTTCGAGGTGGTCGAAGAACGGCATCTCGTCCCGCCGCGGGTGCGTCAAAGGCATCGTCTATTCTCCGGACCGTCGGGCCTCCGCCGGTCTTCAACACGTTGGCACCACACGCCGCGCCCGGGAGGCGCGGGTACTTCAGGGGAGCGAGTCTTCGAGCGAGGGGAGCGGGAGCTCGCGCTGGTAGCGCCGGATCTCCATCTCCGCCCGGCGGGCGTCCAGGTCCTTGATCTCGTCGTAGAACTCGGTCAGGTCCTGGAAGTTCCGGTACACCGAGGCGAAGCGGACGTAGGCGATGTGGTCGCGGGTCTTGAGGCGGTCCATGACCATCTCCCCCAGCTTCCCGCTCCCGACCTCGGCCTCGTCGGAGTGGTCGAGGATCCGCTCGATCTCCTCCAGCATGGCGTCGATGTCCACCGCGCTGACCGGACGCTTGACGCAGGCGAGCTGCACGCTGCGCAGGAGCTTGCGGCGGTCGTAGGGCTCCACCTCGCCGTCGCGCTTGCGCACCTGCAGCGGGCGCTCCTCGATGTACTCGTAGGTCGTGAAGCGTCGGCCGCAGCGGATGCACTCCCGGCGGCGGCGCACGGCGCGGCCCTCCCGGCTGCTCCGGGAGTCCACGACGCGGTCTTCACTGTGATGGCAGAAGGGACAGCGCATGCGGAGAAAGGTAACGCCGTACGGTTTCTTCTTGAAGCGCAGGGAGCGGCAGGGGAGTCGCCCCCTCCCGCTCCCTGCTCGTACCCCGGCTCTGCGCCGGAGTTGCCCACCTCAGCCGCGGCCGAGCTTCTGGAGCTGGTCGCGGGCCAGCGCCGCTTCGGGGCTGCGCGGGTACGCCTGCACCACCCGGTTCAGGAGCGTCCGGGCCTGGGTCCGGTTCCCCCGCCCCGCCTCCACCGTCCCGGCCCGGTACAGCGCGGTCGGCGCCCGCGAAGAGGCCGGGTAGCGCTGCACCACCTGGGCGTACACCAGGAGCGCCTGGTCCACGTCCCTGGCCTCGTTGTACGTCTCCCCCACGTAGAAGAGCGCGTCCGGGGCCAGCCGGTGCTGCGGGCTGGTGCGCAGGAACTCCTGGAACCCGGCCCGCGCTGTCTGCAGCGAGCCGCGCCGCAGCGCCGCCAGCGAGGTGTTGTACAGCTCGTCGGCTCCGGCGCCGCTCCCCGTCGCCGCCTCGGACGGGGCGGAACGGGCGGTGTCCGCGCGGGCGGCGGAATCGGCCTGGCGGGCGATCTCCTGCTGCCGGGCGTTGAGCTGCTCGCGCAGCTCGCTGAGGCGCTGCTGCCCCTGTCCGGTCAGCTCCTGGATCTGCACCAGCTGCCGGTCGATCTGCAGGAACCGGTTGGAGATGTCGCCGCGGGTGCGGACCTGCTGGTCGGAGAGCGAGTCGAGCATGGAGTGCTGGCGGCGCTGCTCCCGCATCAGCTCGCGGAGGGTGCTGTCCTGCGCGGCGCGCAGGGCCACCACCTCGTCGCGCAGGTCCCGCAGGTCCCGCTTGGTGGCGCAGGCGCCCAGGAGCGGGACCAGGAGCAGGAGCCCGGCCAGGCGGCGGGGGCTCATTCGCCCCCCCCGGTGACCACGAACTCCGCCCGGCGGTTGCGGGCCCACGTCGACTCGTCGCCTCCCTCCGCCAGCGGGCGCTCCTTGCCGTAGCTGAGCGTGGCGAGGCGCCCCGCGTCGATCCCGTACCCTTCCAGGAAGGTGCGGACCGCCTCGGCGCGCCGCTGCCCCAGCGCCAGGTTGTACTCGGTGGAGCCGCGCTGGTCGGCGTGCCCCTCGATGCGGAGCCGGATGGACGGGTTGGCGCGCAGGATCTCGGCCTTGGCCTGGAGCTTTTCCTGCGCGTCCTGGCTCAGGTCGAACGAGTCGTACTCGAAGAAGACCATCTCCGAAAGCTGCTCCCGGACCCGGGCGCGCGCCTGCTCGACGCGGGCGATGGAGTCTGCCCGCGCGCGGTCCCGCTCCTGGCGCAGCCGCTCCTCGCGGGCGGCCGAGTCGGCCCGCACCCGGGCGGCGGCGGTGTCGGTCGCGGGCGGGGTGTTGTCGGGCCCAGTGGCGGGCTTGTGCTTCTTGCAGCCGACCATCGCGATGGCGACGAGACCCAGGATCACGGCCTGGCGGAGCTTCATCATTCCTCTTCCTCCTGACGATTAGACTGGCGTGCGCCGCCGCGGGGCGGCGCGGGGGTGGCCGCTAGCGGCCGGCGGATGGAGCGGACGAGGCCCGCTGCAGGACCGGGGACCAGTCCGGGAGGCCGTACCCGCGCCCCCGGACCAGCGGGCGCGTGCGCCCGCTGAGGACGTCCAGGACGAACAGGCCGCCCCCGTCCCGGTCGGAGGCGAACACCAGGTGGCGTCCGTCCGGCCCCCAGCTCGGGTCCTCGTTGCTCCCCCGGTTGGTGAGGACGCGGGGGCGCCCCCCCGCGGCGTCCACCACCGCGAGCTGGGGGACGCCCCCGACCCGCGTGTGGTAGGCGATCAGGCTGCCGCGCGGCGACCAGTCGGGGGAGGTGTTGTACCCCTGCGCGCCGTAGCGGTACTCGGAAAGGAGGCGCGGCTCCCCCCCGGGCGTCATCACGTAGATGTGCGGCTCCCCCAGCCGGTTGGACACGAAGGCGATGCGCCGCCCGTCCGGCGACCAGGTGGGGGAGAGCGAGTCGAAGCGGCGGCCGTGGGTCAGCACCGAGAGCCCGCCGGAGCGGCTCCAGGTGGCGACCTCGGTGTTCCCCTCCACCGTCGCGGCGAAGGCCAGCTTTCCCCCGTCGGGGGCGTACGCGGGGGTGATGTTGATCCCGTTGCGGTCGGAGATGGTCCGGTCGGCGCCGGTGGACAGGTCGCGCTCGTACAGCACCGGGAGCCCGCTGCGGAACGAGGTGTAGGCGATCCGCGTCCCGTCCGGCGACCAGGCGGGCGAGAGCGCGATCGAGCCGTCGCTGGTCACCCGCTGCACGTTCTCCCCGTCCCAGTCGGCGACGTAGATCTCCTTGGAGCCCCGCCCCTGCAGCACGAAGGCGACGCGGGAAGCGGCGATCCCCGGCTCGTTGGTGACCCAGCGCACCACCTCGTCCGAGGCGGCGTGGACGGCCATGCGGAAGGCGCGGTCGCCGGTGCGGGGGAGGTCGAAGGTGCGGTCGCCCTTGGTCTGCCCGTACACCGCGTCGATCAGCTTGAGGCGGAGCGAGTAGCCGCCGGCGCGCGGCGTCACCTCGCCGGTGAGCACCCAGTCGGCGCCCTTGTCCTTCCAGGCGGCCGGGTCCCAGGGGCTGGCGGCGCGCTCGCCCGGGGGCGGGTCCTGCATCTTGAAGCGGTCGCTGAAGTCCAGGTCCTGGCGGACGATCTGCCGGGCGGTGTTCGCCGCCGCCTCGGTCCCGGATCCCCCGGCGAAGGGGAGGACCAGGAACCCGGGCTCGGAGCCGGGCTGGTAGGTGAGGCCGAGCTGGACCATCACCGTGTCCTGCGCGCGCAGGGCGCACGGGAGGGCCAGCGCCAGGAGGACGCCGAGGAGGCGGGTCAGCGTTCCGAAGGGACTGCGCATCGTGGCGGTCAGCTCGCGGGCTCGAAGGTGAAGGACACCGGGAGGCGGGTTCCCGGGTACGCCCGAGGGAGCGGCCCGAAGGCGCGGCTGATCCCCGCCTGCTCCACCGCTTCCATCGCCGCGGCGCGGAAGGGGAAGGCCCCCTTGCTCCGCACCACCGCGATGTCGGACACGGTGCCGTCCCGGTTGATGTAGAAGCGCACCTCCGCCTCGTCGCTGCGCGCCCCCGGCGGGGGGCGGAAGTAGCGCTTGAGCTGGCGGATGATGTTGGCCAGGTACGTCGGGTCCACGAACTCGGCCCCGGCGGTGCGCACGTTCAGCCCCTCCCCGCCCGGCGACGAAGGATCCGGGTTGCGCCCGGTGGCGGGGATCTCGGTGCGCCCGGCGGGCCCGGCGCCCTTCTTCGGCCCCGCCTTCACCGCGGTCTCCTGCGGGCGGTCGGAGCGGCGCGTCGTGGACGAGGGCGTGCTCTTGGGCTTGTCCGCCACCGCTTCGGCGTGGCGCGGCGGGGCCGTCTTGGGCGGCTCCTTCTTCGGCTGCGGCTCGGGCGGCTTCACCGGCGCCGGGGCCGGCGCGGGCGGCGGCTCCTCCCTGGCGGCCGGCTTCGCCTCGCTGGGCGGCGTCGGGATTGGCTCGCCGGAGGGAGGCTGCGCCGCTTCCGGCTCGGGCTCGGGGGTGGTGGTCCCGGAGGTCGGGGGCGAGGGCGCCGGCTCCCCGAGCCGGTTGGGCGGCGGGGACACGATGTCCACCCGGAAGACGCGCGGGTGCGGCGCCGGGGCGGCCCCCGACACCGAGTACCAGGCCAGCCCCAGCGCCACGGCGTGCAGCCCGACGGAGATCGCCAGCGCCGGGGTGACCCGGCCGCGCCCGCGCCGCCCGGCCATCAGCGGCTCCGCGTCTCTTCCGGCTCGGCGACCAGCCCCACCGTGGCGACGTCGGCGGCCTTCATCGCTCCCAGCACCTGCACCACGCGGCCGTACGGCACCCCCTCGTCGGCGCGCAGGTACACGTTCTTGGCCCCGGCGCGACCCACCGCGTCGGGGAAGGCGCGGCCGAAGTCCTCCCAGCGGACGGGGCTCTCGCCGATGAACACGTTGCCGTCCCGGTCCACCGACACGATCACCCCCTCGGGAGACTGCATGGGCGCGACCTGGGCCTGGGGGACGCTCACCTCCACCCCGCCGGTGAGCATCGGCGCGGTGATGATGAAGATCACCAGCAGGGTCAGGGCGACGTCCACCAGCGAGGTGACGTTGATCTCGGCGCTGGCGTCGAGCTGGTGCCCGCGGGAGCGGCGGCGAGGCATCTCAGATCCGCCCTTCGCGCGCCAGCGTCCCGATGAACTCGCTGGACATCCCCTCCAGCTCGCCCATGAAGAAGTTGAGGCGGCTGACGAAGTAGTTGTACGCCATGGCGGCCGGGATCGCCACCACCAGCCCGCCCGCGGTGGCGATCAGCGCCTCGGCCACGCCCGGCGCGACCGCGGTGATGCTGGACGACCCGGCGGCGGCCACCCCCACGAACGAGTTCATCACCCCCAGCACCGTCCCCAGCAGCCCCAGGAGCGGCGAGACGGTGGCGATGATGGCGAGCCACTGGATCCCGTGGGCCAGCTCGTCGCGCTCGTCCCCCTCCTCCTTTTCCAGCACCAGGCGGAGCACCTCGAGCTGGGCGGGGCTCAGCCCGCGCACCTCGGTCCCTGCGCGCACGGCGCCCGGCCGCAGCTCGGAAAAGAAGTTGACGCCGCGGCGGAAGACCCGGCTGAAAGGGGACTCGGGGAGCGTCAGGACGTTGCGGTAGGCGTCCTCCAGCCGCTCGGCCTTTTCCATCTCACCCTCGAAGCGGTCGGCCTGCGCGCGGATGCGGCGGAAGGC
>JAFAYN010000279.1 GCA_019240375.1 Gemmatimonadota bacterium | reverse complement strand
CACCCGCACCTTCACCACGTCGCCGGAGACGATCTTGTGCAGCGCGACGTCCCAGCCGGTGCCGCGGCGCATCTCGTACACGCCGGGCTTCAGCGCCGAGGTGGCTCCCTTCCACCGGCCGTACAGGCGGAAGCCCGCGGGCCAGCGGATGATCCCGTGCGCGCCCAGGGTGTCGGACACGGCTGCGAGCCCGCTCCCCTGCGGGATGGTGACGCGTACGGGGGCGCCGCTCCCGCTGCCGCCGCACCCCGCCAGGAGGAGGGTGCCCAGGAGCAGGGCGCCGAGGGTCGATCCTTTACGGCTCATCGGGCGTCGTCGCGGGTGGCGTCGGTGTGTCCAGGAAGGCACGCAGGATGTACGCGGCGGCGGTGGAGTCGATCCTCGCCTTGTCCTCGCGCTGGCTGCGCTTCAATCCCATCCCACGCACCGTCTCCTCCGCCTGGATGGAAGTGAAACGCTCGTCCACCCAGTGCACGGGGAGGCCGCTGCGCCGGGCGAGCTGGTCGCCGAAGCCGCGCACCTCCGCCGCCCACTCCCCCTCGTTACCCTTCAGGTCGAGGGGGAGCCCCACCACCAGCTCGGCCACCTCGTGCTGCTCGATCAGCCGGGCGATCTCCGCCCAGGGCGGGCGCTTCCCAGCGCGGCGCACCAAGGTGGTGAGGGGGGACGCGATGGTGCGCGTCGGGTCGGAGAGCGCCACGCCGATCCGGCGCGCTCCGTAGTCCAGGGCCATGATCCTGCTCATCGTCTCCACATGTGAAAACGGCCCGCCGGAGCGGGCCGCGTGGAACCGGGGTCGCGCTCCGTCACCCCAGGTGGGCGAGGGCCTGGTCGTACGACAATCCCTCGGTCATCCCCGTGTACACGCCGCCCAGCGCTTCGGTGCCGCCGAACAGGAAGCGGCAGCGCTCGCCGCCGGCGGAGGCGCACTCCACCTCCATCACCGCCACGTCGCCCCCCGCGATCCGCCCCAGCAGGTCGGCGAAGATCCCCGTGGTCAGGTGGCACCCCGACTGCCCGGCCTCCGCGGCAGCCTGCGCCTCGATCCAGTCGGTGCAGTCCAGCGCCCCGATCCCAGGGTGCAGCTGCACGTGCCGGACCGTTCCCCACCCGTTCTCCGCCCAGAAGCCAGCGAAGGCGTCCCAGAACTCGTCCGCGCCCAGCGAGTCCGACGACCCGGCCGGACCTCTTCCCGCGAGCCACTCCTCCAGCGCGGCGTGGAAGGCCTCGCCCGTCTCGTAGCCCATCTGCCGGAGCAGGGTCGCGGCGTCCATGGGCGAGCGTCCGTGCGCGAGGGCGCGGAGCATGGCGGGGAGGAAGGGGGCGGGGAGGCGGACCAGCTGCGCTCCGATGGCGGTGGTGTTCATGGGACCGGGGTGTCGGTGGGAGGTGGGTCCCCTGCGGGGGACTGGGCGAGCCGCTCCCGCAGCTCCGCCTCTGTGACGGTGGAGATCCCCAGCTCCTGGGCCTTCTGGAGCTTGGAGCCTGCGTCCTCGCCTACCAGGACGTAGCTGGTTTTCTTGGTGACGCTGCCGGTGACGCGGCCTCCGGCTCCCTCGATCAGCTCCGTAGCCTCGGTGCGGGACAGGGTTGGGAGCGTCCCCGTCACCACCCAGGTTTCCCCCGAGAGCAGGCCCGTGGCGGGCTCGGAAGTGCGCTCCTCCACGAGCACCACACCGGCCGCGGCCAGCTTGCGCACCGTTTCCAGGTTACGGTCCTGCTGCGCGAAAGCGTGCAGCGCCTCGGCCGTGGTGTGGCCGATCCCGTGCACCGCCTCCAGCTCCTCCACGGAAGCATTCAGGATCCGGTCGATGCTGCCGAAGTGGCGCGCCAGGATCTCGGCGGCGTGCTCGCCGACGTGGCGAACTCCCAGCCCGAAGAGCGCGCGAGCCAGGCCGCGCGTCTTGCTCTCCTCGATGGCCGCCACCAGGTTGCTCGCGGATTTCTCCTTGAAGCCTTCCAGACCCAGCAGCTCTTCGCGGGTGAGGCGGTAGTAGACGTCCGCCACGTCCCCCAGCAGCCCACGCTCCAGGAAAAGGCGGATTCGCTCCTCCCCCAGGCCCCGGATGTCCATGGCGCCGCGGCTGGCGAAGTGTACCAGTCCCCAGTAGATGCGTGCCGGGCAGGCGCTGTTGGGGCAGTACAGCATCACCTCGTCCTCCGGCCGCTCCACCGGGGTCCCGCACGCCGGGCACTCCGTGGGAACCGGGAACTTCTCGCCCTTCCTTTCCTCGCCCTCGTGCACCGCCGGGCCGATCACCTGGGGGATCACCTCGCCGGCGCGCTTCACCAGCACCCGCTCGCCTACGCGGATCCCCTTGCGCTCGATGTCCTCGAAGTTGTGCAGGGTGGCCAGGCGTACGACCACCCCGCCGATCTCCACCGGCTCCAGCACCGCGTAGGGATTCAGCGCGCCGGTGCGCCCCACGTTGATCTCGATGGAGTTGAGCGTGGTCTCGGCGATGTCCGGCGCGAACTTGTATGCCGTCGCCCAGCGCGGCTCGCGGCCGCCCACCACCCCCAGCTCCTCGTGCAGCCGGAGCGGCTCCACCTTGACCACCGCGCCGTCCACCTCGTAGTCCAGCTCGCCGCGACGCCGCTCGTACCCCTCCAGCCACGCCAGCACCCCGTCCAGGTCGTCGCAGTGGGTGGCCAGCGGGTTGACCGGGAGCCCCCAGGAGCGGAGCGCGCCCAGCAACTCGCTCTGCGTGGCGACCGGGAGGCGGTCGCCGGCACGCGGGTCCAGCTCCACCGCGTAGGCGAAGAAGTGCAGCGGGCGAGACGCGGTGATGGAGGGGTCCAGCTGGCGGACGGCGCCGGCCGCGGCGTTGCGCGGGTTGGCGAAGGTGGACTCGCCGGCGGCGGCGCGTCGCACGTTCATCTCCGCGAAGCCGGAGATGGACATGTACACCTCGCCCCGCACCTCCATCAGCGCGGGAAAGGGGATCCCGTCCCGGCGGAGGCGGAGGGGGATGTCGCGGAGGGTGCGCAGGTTGCGGGTGACCTCCTCGCCGATGGTGCCGTTGCCGCGGGTGGCGCCCTTGACCAGCACCCCGTCGCGGTAGGTCAGCGCGATGGCGAGTCCGTCGATCTTGGGCTCCACGTCGTAGCCCGCGGTGCGCACCTCGGCCACCATGCGCGCGTTGCGCGTCTCCCACCCACGCAGCTCCTCCGGCGAGAAGGCGTTGTCCAGGGAGAGCATCGGGGCGAGGTGCTCCGTCTTTTCCAGCCTGGAGGCGGGCTCGGCGCCGACGCGCTGCGTGGGGGAGTCGGGGGTGCGAAGCTCGGGGTGCGCCGCCTCGAGCTCCTTCAGCTCGCGGAAGAGGCGGTCGTACTCGGCGTCGCTGATCTTCGGCGCGTCGAGTACGTGATAGTCGTGGTTGGCCTGGTCGATCTGGTCGCGGAGCTCGGCGGCGCGCGCCGCCAGCTCCGCGGGTGGGGCGGAGGGGGTCATGCGGTGACGGTGGACTCCGAGGCGCGCACCACCTGGTTGCGGCCCGACTCCTTGGCGACGTACAGCGCCTCGTCGGCCCGCTTGAGCAGGAGCTCCGGGGAGTCGACGTCCAGGCCGGGGAAGGATGCCACGCCCGAGGAGACCGTCATGTGGATCAGGTTCGCCTCGTCGCGGTACTCGTGCGACTCCACCGCCTGACGGACGCGCTCGGCGAACTGGGCCGCCTCTTCCACGGTGGTGTTGGGGAGGATCGCGATGAACTCCTCGCCGCCGTACCGCCCCACCATGTCGATCTCCCGCGCGGTCTCGCGGATGATCCGGGCGGTCTCATACAGGATCACGTCCCCGGTCGGGTGGCCGTAGGTGTCGTTGACCTGCTTGAAGCGGTCGAGGTCGAGCATGGCGACCGCCACCGGCTCGCCGGTGCGCATCGAGCGCTCGAACTCCTCGTGGAGGAGCTGGTGGACGTGCCGGTGGTTGAACAGCTCGGTGAGCCCGTCGGTGATGGACAGCTTGCGGAGGCGCTTGTTTGCCACCTCCAGCTCGCGGTTCTTCTGGTCGAGCTCGTCCTGCAGCCGCTTGATGCGGAGCATGGAGCGGACGCGCGCCTCCAGCTCCGGGAAGTTGATGGGCTTGGTCAGGTAGTCGTCCGCGCCCGCTTCCAGCCCCTCCACCTTGTCCTGGGTGGAGTCGCGTGCGGTGACCAGGATGATCGGGATGAAGGGGAGGTCGTCGTCGGACTTGATCCGCCGCGACACCTCGTACCCGTCGATCAGGGGCATCATCACGTCGCACAGGATCAGGTGCGGCGGGTTCGCGTACACCTTGTCCAGCGCCTCCTGGCCGTTGTTGGCCGTCTCGATCTCGTATCCGCGGCTGGAAAGACGCGCGTCGATGATCTCGACGTTGTCCGGGTGGTCGTCTACGACCAGGATCCGGGTGCTTCCTTCCGCCGCCATGGCGGCGTCGGTCAAGCCTTCACCTCGCGACCGGCACCGATGAACTTCTCCACCTCCGCCACCACGCGGCGGGGCTCGCACGGCTTGGCCAGGTAGCCGTCGCACCCGACCTCGGTGGCCTTGGCCCGGTCGGTGGCGAGGGCGTGCGCGGTCAGCGCGATGATCGGGATGTTCGACGTGGCCGGGTCCGCCTTGAGGATCTTGGTCGCCTCCCACCCGTCGATGAGCGGGATGGAGATGTCCATCAGGATGAGATCAGGGTGGTCCTCCCGGGCCATCCGGATCCCGTCCTCGCCGTTGCGCGCCTCGATCACCTCGTAGCCGAAGTGCTCCAGGATCGTCCGGTAGACGGTCCGATTGTCTTCATTATCCTCGACCAAAAGGACGGTCTTGCTGGAGTCCGCCATTCCGGGATTCCTCCTGATCTTGATCACGAGCTCTTCCGCACGAAGGGCGCGGGAAGCGCGGTTCGCGCGCGGAAGACGAAAGAACTAATGTATAGGGCGCTTCGCTCCGCCCGCAAGGCGCGGGGGCGGGCCGCGCGGAGCCCCGCGGAAGCCGGGACCTGGCACGTCCGTTGCTCCGCGATCCAGGGCCGGCGTACACCTTCCATCCCCACTTCCTGCCTGCCGCCATGTACTACGAAGACCGGTCACGACGGTTCAACCTCCTGAGCGGCCTGGTGTCGGGAGCGGTGCTCGGAGCCGGGGTCGCGCTCCTCCTCCGCCCCGACCTCAGCGCGGGGACGCACCGCGTCCGCCGCGCGGCCCGCGGCGTGGGGAGGTCGGCGAGCCGCCGCCTGGACGACCTGCGGGAGGACGCCCGGGACGCGGTGCAGGACTCCGTCCGCGCCGGGCGGAAGCGCTTCCGCCCGTAGCCTCATCCACTCCAGCGGCCGTTCGATGTCGACCAACCAGGAGGGGCTCGGGCCCCTGTTCCGCCGTCTCTTCCCGGGCCGGCGCTTCATCGTCGTTTCCAACCGCGAGCCGTACGAGCACCGGTGGTCGGAGGAGGTTGGCGAGATCGCTGTGCGCCGCCCCGCGGGCGGGCTGACCTCCGCCCTCGACCCCCTCCTGCAGAACCTGGGCGGGACCTGGGTGGCGTGGGGGAGCGGCGAGGCTGACGCGGCGGTGGTGGACAAGGAGAACCGGGTGCTCGTCCCCCCGGAGAACTCCAGCTACACGCTCCGCCGCGTCTGGCTGACCCAGCACGACATCCACCGCTACTACCTGGGGTTCGCCAACCAGTTCCTGTGGCCGCTCTGCCATCTGCGTCCCGACCTGACGCGGATCCGCTCGCGGTACTGGGAGCGCTACCGGCGCGTCAACCGGCGCTTCGCGGAAGCGACGCTGGAGGAGGCGCGCGGCGAGGAGGCCGCGGTCTGGGTGCAGGACTACCACCTGGCGCTGACGCCGCTCTTCATCCGCGCGCGCCGGCCCGACGTGACGCTCGCCCACTTCTGGCACATCCCCTGGCCGCCGATCGACATCTTCCGGCTTTCGCCGCAGGCCCCCTACCTGCTGCGTGGGCTCCTGGCCAACGACCTGATGGGGTTCCACCTGCAGGCGTTCGCGGACAACTTCCTCCGCTGCGCGCACCGGCTGATCGGGGCGGAGGTGGACTGGGACGAGCACACGGTGACGCTGGACGGGCACACCTGCCACGTGTGCGCCCTCCCCATCTCCATCGACGTGGAGTCGTTCCGGGAGATCGCCTCGCGCCCGGGGACCGAGGAGCAGATGGAGCGCCTCCGCGCCCGCTACGCTCCCCGCGGCGGGGCGATCGGGGTGGGGGTGGACCGGATGGACTACTCCAAGGGGCTCCCGGAGAAGTTCAAGGCGCTGGAGTTCCTGTGGGAGCGCTACCCGGAGTTCCGCGAGCGCTTCACCTACATCCAGGTGGCGGTCCCCAGCCGGAGCGACATCGAGGCGTACGACTCGCTCTCGGAAAAGGTGGACCGGCAGGTGTGGGAGATCAACGACCGGTTCGGCACCGACGCCTGGCGGCCGATCCACCTGATCAAGCAGTCGCTCCCGGCCGAGCGGCTGGCGATCCTGTACCGGATGGCCGACATCTGCATCGTCAGCTCGCTGCAGGACGGGATGAACCTGGTGGCCAAGGAGTACGTGGCGAGCCAGATCGACCGGCAGGGGGTGCTCCTCCTGTCGGAGTTCACCGGGGCGGCGGAGGAGATGAAGGAGGCGATCCTGATCAACCCCTACGCCCCGGAGGACTTCGCGCTCCTGGTCCGGGACGCGCTCACCCTCCCCCTGGAGGAGCGGCGGGCGAGGATGGACGCGCTGTTCGCGGGGATGCGGACCATCTTCGACTGGATGAACGACGTGTTCACCGACTGGGGCGGGGTGGTCAGCGGCCGGGACGGCTCGGGCGTCGCCCGGGGCGAGTTCGCGATCCCCGCGGAGATGTCGTAGCGCGCCGCCCTCAGCCGGGCGGGGCGAACAGGCGGAAGGGGACCTCCGCTCCTCCCAGTGCCCCGGCGAGCCGGTCCACCTCCTCGTCGAAGGTCGCCAGCGCCAGGTTGCAGCGGGCGCCGGCCTCGGGCGGGGCGGGGACCACCTCGGCGGGGATACCCGCTGAGGCCGCGACCTCCTCGGCCCACAGGGCGTGGTGCGTGGTGTCGAAGGTGAAGATGCGGGGTGTCATCCCGGTCACGGAGTTGGAGGAGGGCGCTACCGCGGTGGTCGCGCCTCCTCTATCTTACCTCCCCCTTTCCGATCGATACAGATGCCGGCGCGGGCCGGCTCCACCCCGTTCCGCTTCCGTCACGTGTCGTTTCCATCCATCGCAGAGCAGCTCGACGCCATCCGCCGGGACACGCTGGAGATCGTCCCGGAGGAGGATCTGGTCCGCAAGCTGGAGCGCTCCGCACGCACCGGCGAGCCGCTGATCGTCAAGCAGGGGTTCGACCCGACGCGGCCGGACCTCCACATCGGCCACGCCGTCTCGCTCCGCAAGCTGCGCACGTTCCAGGAGCTGGGGCACCAGGTGGTGTTCGTGGTGGGGGACTACACGGCGCTGATCGGCGACCCGACGGGGCGGAGCGAGCTGCGCCCGCAGCTCACTGAGGCCGAGGTGGCGGAGAACGCCCGCACCTACACGGAGCAGGTCTTCAAGATCCTGGACCCGGCCCGGACGCGGGTGGAGTTCAACTCCTCCTGGCTGCGCCCGCTCCAGCTGGTGGACATCCTCAAGCTGACGGCGCAGTACACGGTGGCGCGTATGCTGGAGCGCGACGATTTCGCCAAGCGCTACGCCGAGGGGCGTCCGATCTCGGTGGTGGAGTTCATGTACCCGCTGATGCAGGCGTACGACTCGGTGGCGCTGAAGGCCGACGTGGAGCTGGGCGGGTCGGACCAGAAGTTCAACCTGCTGGTGGCGCGCGACATCCAGGGACGCTACGGGCAGGAGCCGCAGGTCTGCCTGCTGATGCCGCTGCTCCGCGGGACGGACGGGGTGCACAAGATGTCGAAGTCGTACGACAACTACGTGGGGATCTCCGACGCGCCCGACCAGCAGTACGGGCGCACCATGTCGATCCCCGACGAGGTGCTGGAGGAGTGGTACCGACTCGGCGCCGCGCTCCCGGCGGACGAGCTCGCCAGGGCGCTGGAGCGGGTGCGCGAGAGCCCGTACGTGGCCAAGCGCGCGCTTGCGGAGCGGATCGTGGCGCTGTACCACGGGGACGAGGCGGGGCGCGCCGCCTCGGAAGGGTTCGACCGGCTGTTCCGGCGGCACGAGGTGCCCGAGGACATCCCGGTCCACGAGATCCCGGCCGACGACCCGGTGAGGACGGGGGGCGAGGGCGGGGTCCTCCTCACCCGGCTCCTGGCGCGCGTGGGGCTGGCCTCCTCCAACGGCGACGCGGCGCGGCAGGTCCAGCAGGGGGCGGTCACCCTGGACGGGGAAAAGGTCTCCGACCGGGAGACGCGCGTCGCGCCGGAGGGCGAGCACGTGCTCCAGAAGGGGAAGCGGCACTTCGCCCGCATCCGTTTCCTGTAGCTTGGGAACACCTGGCGCCGCGCGCCTTCCGGCGTGAAATGGCTCGTAACGCATGGGGGGGTGCGCGAGGTGATTAAGCCTGATACACTTGTGCCACAGTCACTTTTTCGGAGTCACGTAACCGCCGAGCATGATTGTTGCGCGCGGGGTTAGGTGCCAATATCCTTGCTGCTGTCGTTGGTACGGAGACCCCCGTCTGCTCACCCGGAGCAGTGGGAAAAACCGGGAGTCTCCGCTCTCCCTCCACCTCGAACCCCGGAGGTACCCGCGTTCAATCGAACGTCCGATTTACCTTCCGTCCCGACTCCATCCCGGTTCGTGGTCGCGGGCGGAGAACAAAGCGTGGTTATCACTCATTAAGGAAAGGTTCACGATGAGCAAGCTTCGACTGTTGCTTGTGATCCTGCTCGTGGGCGCGTTCACTCCGGGGATACTTGCCGCACAAGCACGTGGCACGATCGCCGGACGGGTGACGGCTCAGGGTGGGAACCCCCTCGTGGGGGCGACTGTGACGGTGGTGGGGACCTCGCTTCGCGGGGTGACCAGTCAGACCGGTGAGTACCGGATCGCGGGCGTGCCGGTGGGTTCGTACGACGTTTCCGCTTCGATCCTCGGGTACGCGCCCGTGACGCAGCGGATGTCGATCGCCTCCGGGCAGACCGCCACCGCGAACTTCACGCTCACGGCGAGCGCCCTCGAGATCGGCGGGCTCGTGGTCACCGCGACCGGGCGCGAGCAGCGGCAGCGCGAGATCGGGAGCTCGGTGGGTGTGGTCAACACCTCCGAGGTGCAGCTGGCGCCCGTGACCAGCGCGTCGCAGCTGCTCCAGGGCCGTGTGGCCGGTGCGGTGGTGCTGCAGAGCAGCGGGACGACGGGGAGCGGTGCCCGCGTGCGTATCCGCGGCAACAACAGCATGTCGCTCTCCAACGCTCCGCTCATCATCATCGACGGCGTGCGCGTGGAGAGCGCCGAGACGGGCGCGGGCTCTGCGCTCGGGTTCGGCGTGGGCGGGCAGACCCCGTCGCGCCTGAACGACATCAATCCCGAGGACATCGAGAGCATGGAGGTCCTCAAGGGGCCGGCCGCCGCCGCTCTCTACGGCACCGCCGCCGCGAACGGCGTGATCCAGATCACCACCAAGCGTGGCCGTGCGGGACGCACGGAGTTCCGCGCCTGGTCGGAGTACGGCCGGCTCGACCAGACGACCGAATTCCCGGTGAACACGTACGCCCTGGGGAACACGGTCACCGCGACCAACCCGAACCGCGGCGTCGACCGGTGCGACATCGTCCGCCTGGCGATCGGCAGCAAGCCGACGGGGACGCAGGTCGGCTGCACCGGCATCACCCAGACCTACACCTTCAGCCCGCTGACCAACTCCGCGACCTCGCCCTTCCAGGACGGGAACCGGAACAACACGGGCGCGAGCGTGTCGGGCGGGAGCGAGGCGGCGACGTACTACCTTTCCGGTGACTACGAGAAGGAGAACGGCGTCCTCCCGCAGAACCACCTGAACCGGATCCGCGTGCAGGCGAACACGACCGGCCGGGTGGGGAGCAAGCTGAACATCGGGTCGAACATCGCGTACCTGACCAACCGGCTCCAGATCCCGCAGTCGGACAACGCCTCCTTCGGGATCTTCCCGATGGGGCTGTACGGCTCGGCGCTCCCCTCCTTCGTGGAGTCGCAGCAGGGCTACCAGTCGGACCCGCAGTTCGCCTACGACTGGCTCACCTACCAGCGCTACAGCCGCATCACCGGCTCGCTGCGGGGCGACTACCGTCCGCTCAGCTGGCTGAGCATGAACGGCAACGTCGGCCTCGACCGCTACGCCCGTGAGGACCTGAACCGCGTTCCGCGGGTCAGCGCCTACGGCCCGGCGTTCGGCGGCGTGTACACCAACGGATGGATCCAGAACTACGGCCACGACATCTACGACCTGACGTCGAACGGAAGCGCCACCGGGACCTTCAACGTGGGGCAGGACCTCGTCTCCACCACGTCCGTCGGGACCCAGTACATCCGGGAGAACTTCCACCGGATCTACGCCTTCGGCGCCACGCTGACCCCGGGGATCGAGACGTCGCTGGCCGGCGCCTCCACCGACTTCTCGGCCGGTGAGGACAACACGCTGAACGCGACGGTGTCGGCGTACCTGCAGCAGCAGTTCGCCTGGCGTGACCGGGTGTTCCTGAACGCCGCCGTCCGCGGCGACCAGAACACCTCCTTCGGCAACAACATCGGCTGGATCTGGTACCCGTCGTTCAGCGGCTCGTGGGTCATCTCGGAGGAGCCGTTCTTCCCGCACGTGAACGCCCTCAGCAACCTGCGTCTGCGCGCCGCGTACGGCCAGGCCGGCCTGCGCCCGGGCGCGTCGGACGCGATCCAGGCGTACGGCGCCCAGGTGGCGACGTTCAGCGGGGCCGACCAGCCGGCGATCATCTTCAACCTGATCGGCAACCCGGACCTGAAGCCGGAGCGCTCGACGGAGTACGAGCTGGGCTTCGAGAGCGGGTTCGTGGACAACCGGGTCGGCCTGGAGCTGACCTACTTCAACAAGAAGTCCATCAACGCGCTGGTGAGCAAGCCGCTCCCACTCTCGCTCGGTTCGGCGGGCAGCCGCTTCGAGAACCTGGGCCGGGTGGACAACCGTGGTGT
>JAFAYN010000110.1 GCA_019240375.1 Gemmatimonadota bacterium | reverse complement strand
CTCACCATTCCGAAAGCACAGTTTCTTCGGCGAACCGGAGAGATGCTGAACTCCGACGCGGACTGTCTCGTCCAACGCCTCATCAGCCAGCAGGTTCTCTCGGAACCGGTATTTGGAGTGCTCTCATTCAGCCATCAGACACTCCTTGATTGCCTCGCAGTTCACGGAGCACTGGCACGTGGCGAGGCCCTCCTCGACTTCATCCACAGCAAGCGACCGGTGCCGTTCATCCGCCCGACCGTTCGAGTGTTCTTCTTCTACCTACGGGCCCACGAACCATCTCGCTTCCGACAGCAGGTGCGGGCGGTGCTCAACGAAGAAATCCTCGCTTATCACCTCCGCCGGCTAGTCGCGGAGTCCTTCGCGGAGATCACGCCCTCCGAGGATGATTGGCCCCTTCTCCGCTGGCTCCTTCGTACCTATCCGGATCTGTTCAGTCAGATGCTGGGACGAACACGTAGCGAAACTTGGCTGCAGATGCTGACATCTCATCTACTTCCGCTGGTGCGGCTTGAACCCGATCTGAAGGAGCAATGGCTGTTTAGCTTCGCCATGCATCTGCGAACGTGGGCTACGAGCCATGCCGAGGAGGTGGTGGCCCTCTGGCGTGAGGTGTTGGATGAGTTCGCCAGAGACGCCCGTGTAAGCCGTGCCCAGTTCACCTGGAATGTTCTGATCAGCCTTGAACAGGCGAGCATCTGGCAGACAGAAGGGATTCGAGGCTTACTCGAAGCGTTTCTGAACGAGCCTGGTGAGCCGGACCGTCATTACCTCGGGCGGGCCCTCTCGTCCTTTATCCGGTCAACGGGGGAAGGCGACGACCTTCTGTGGAGGTTCTTAAATCCTCCAGCGAACTCGGCATCACTCGAGTTAGACTATGACTCTATCTCCGGAGACGAGATCACCTCCGCTTCCTTCCGATTCAAGCGGGGTGAGCTCCCGGATGGATTTCTCAAAGAGCGGCTCGCCAGTTCCGACTGGCTCCTAGACCACTTCATTAATGCCATCCTTCCCGCGACCGAAGCTCCAGAGGGCGGCACACTACCGCTCAACACTGACTGGCTGCCGGCTGGACATCTCAGGAGCACTTCCTACAGGAGACGCCGCAGCCGCGGAGTCGTGATGCCGTATGAAGGTGAACACTTTCTTCAGGATGTACTTGAAGAGGCATTGAAGATCCGCGCTAAACGAAATGATGTATGGTGGCATGAACACGAACCGCAACTGCGCCATCGCAGGGATCTAGGGGTCCGTTACCTGCTCATCCAGGCCTACCGAGCAAATCCGGAGGCAAATGGAGTGGGTGTGGCCGCACATCTGTGCGAGAGGGAACTCCTTCGTGCACGGGATCTTGACTACGAGGTGGGGGAACTGACACGCGACGCATACCCCTACTTGCCGGAGGACGCACAGCAGCGACATCAGACGCTCGTTCTGGAACTCTATGCTGATGCCGCTAATGACGAATCAACTGTCTTCCGTGCGCGGGAAACGTACGAGCGGCTGCTATGGGTTCCTCGCTGGCTCCGCCTGCCAGACGTACAAGAGTTTCTGGATGCTTGGGAGCCGCGATTCGGTCCCGCGCGTCCCGAGCCACGCCTGCACATGTGGGACGCAAACAGAGCTCCCCCCGTGTCGGTCGAGCAGTTGCTAGCCCTATCATCAGCGGGAGTCCGCCGACTCATCGAGTATTTCCGAGACCTGGCGCGCACGGGGGAGGGTGACAGGTCAGAGTACCGGGAGGATCGATGGGCGTTGCGGGGGATCTTCCGTAGTACGGCTACGATAGCGCCCGTCCATGTGCTGAACCTGATTGACCAACTAAAGGATGAGGGGATCGAAGATGACTACCTGGATGCCGTTGCGAGCGGCGTCTCAAGTCATCTTTTGTACCGATTCGGGAACATCCAACCCGCAGGTGGTTGGACTCCCGAAGAACCCCTACCGGAAGGTGAGGCGCTCGCAACTCAGCTCCTCGATCTTCTCGACCATCATGCCTCTATCTGGTCTTCCCGGAACTCCGCGAGTGAGATTGCTGCAGCGTGCGCGCACGTTGTGCTGGATCCAAACGCGATTTCCCGCCTAACGGATATCCTGTACATACTGTGTCAGCAAAGACAAACGCCAGATGTAGCTGTCACTACGGATGATACGGAGAAGGGGGACCGGGGCGAGAGGTTGTCGCATGATGCGCTTAATAATCCGCGGGGTGTGGCGGCAAATGCGTCTGTGGGATTCTGCAATCACCTAACGGATCGCGGGAAGCAAACGCCCGAACGGGTGAAGGACATCATCTGGGCCTTCGCCGCAGATGCGGAGGCTTTTGTCCGAGTCGCTGTACTCGAAAACCTTGCGTACACAATCAGCGCTTGTCCGGAGATCGGGTGGCCTGCACTCGAGATTGCTCTCAGACCTGACGCTGAAACGCCGAAAGCAACCCCGCCCCATCTCTGGCGGTATATCGAGAATATCCTCTATTACAACTATTATCACCGCTATGAGCGGATAGCACCTCTTCTAGAGCGTCTACGCACAGAGGCATTCGAGGTTGCCGGTGAGACCTATGGACGTATTTCGACTCTTTCATGGCTAGCTGGGCATACAACGGCCCAAGACATCTTCATGGGCCTGTCCAACGCCCCTTTGGGAGTATGGAAGGGAACGGCGCAGGTACTCTGTGCAAACATAGGCATCGCTGCACATCGAACCGAGTGTCGCTTGGGCATCCTCCGTCTGCTCGAGCAGCGAGATCTCCCGGCTGAGGCGGCCGATCACATCGCCCATCAGTTCCATAGCGAGAAGTCGAACCCCTACTTCACTGCGGAAATCGCACTTGCATTGATCAACTACAGGCAACTGCACGAGAAGAAAGAGACGGCCGGGGACAGGGCGATCCATTTAAGCGGAGTCGTGGATTGGCTGGTGATCGAGGCATCCAGGGATCCCCTCTCGAGCCTACGAATCGTTGAGCGTCTGGTCGATATCCTCGCCACAGAAGCGCGCATGGCCGTGTACAACGCGAACGAGCTGGTCGTACCGCTATCTGCAGCCCTGCGCGAAGCCGATGAGCTGAATGATCAGGAGTTGCTGCTGCGCGTGCTTTCTGTTCAGGACAAGCTGTTACGCCTGGGAATCAGCGAAATGGATGACCTCCTGAACGAGGCAGCTCGACCATGACCTCTCTTCGCCGTCTATGCTCGATGAGTTTCGCTTCATTTGTCACAGCACACTGTAGCACGGCGATGAGGCGTTGAGGATTACGATAGAGTATAACTCCACACTGGGCGCACGAAAGCGGATTTCAGGTGTAGGAAAGACAACGATTTGTCGCGCATCTGAACCCCACCGGACCGCACCATGCTCGTCATCCGCAGGACCGAGAGCGGAGAGCTCCGCATGACGGACAAGCGCCGCACCGAGACCGCCGCCAGCGAGGAGCAGGCGCGCCGCGTCCTCCTGACCTGGGGATACGGCAACTTCTCGATCAACAAGGCGCTGATCCAGATGAAGGAGGCCGAGGGCTCCATCGCCCTGGCCGACCCCTGGGCCGCCCGCGCCCGCAGGGCCGAGCCGGCCGCCGTCCCGGCCGCCCCGCGCCCGGAGGAGCCGCAGGAGCGCGCCCCGGAGACAGCCACGCCCCCGACCCGAATGGAGCCGCCCACGATGAAGACCCCCGTCCGCTCGCGCCGCCCCCGCGCGGCCGGAGAGCCCGCCGCCGAAGCCCCGGTCGAGGTGGTGGCGGCGCCCGCCCCGGCCGTGACGGCCGAGAGCGCGGCCCCGGAAGTCGCTCCGCGCCCCGCGCGCGCTCGGAAGGCGCGCCCGGCGGAGTTGCCAGCCCCCGAAGCGGCGATGGTCGTGGAGACGGAGGCGCCCGCACAGCCGGAGGAGCCGCGGACCGCGCCGGAAGCCGTGGAAAGCGCCACCGCGAGCGAAGCCCCCGCGCCCCGGAAGACCCGGAGCCGGTCGTCGCGCGGGGGCGCTCCCGCGGAGCCCGCGCCCGTCGTGCCGGAGCCCGTGGTCACGCCGGAGCCGGTCGTCGCGGAAGTACCCGTGACGCCGGAGTCCCCGGCCGAAGCGTCCACGGACGAAGCGCCCGCGGCGGGGAAGCGGAAGCGCCGTTCCGCCCGGGCCGCGGCGGAAGCGGTGGCCGAGGCGACGACCGAGAGGGAGGCCGTCGTGCCGGCTACGGAGCCCGCTCCCGAGGCTGTCGCCCCGCCGTCGGAGCCGGAGGCACCCGCCCCGGCGCGCAGCGGCCGGAAGCCCCGGGGGCGCGCTGCGGCCACTTCAACGCAGGAGAGCGCGCCGGCGCGCACCCCGGACGAGTGGCTGGCGGCCGCCCGCGCCCTGTTCGCCGAGGGGACGCAGGCGCTGCGCGAGGTGGAACGGAGCACCCTCCCCTTCGCGCGCGGCCCGTGGACGGAGCTGCGCGAAAAGTCGGCGGAGATCCTGGCCTGCCTCCAGGGGGAGCGCCCCGCGCGCTCGTAGCCCTGTGTCGTGGGATCCGAGGAACGGGGTCGGGGCAGTCGCTCCGGCCCCGTTCCGCGTTTCCGGGTAGAGGCGCATTTCGTCGCCCCGGTTTCCGCGCTAGATTGCGCGCCGTCCGCTTTCCACCTCCACGCTCCGCCCTCCCCCTGACCACACCGCCCATTCCGATGCAGCCGCGGTTCCCGCTTCCCCGTCTCGTCCGCCGGGCCGCCGCGCTCCTCGCGCTGGCGGCCTGGGGGTGCGGGCGCGGCGTGCCCGGGGGCGCGGGCGACGTCACGCTCACCGTGTCCGCCGCGGCCTCCCTGCGCGAGGTGATGACCGCTACGGCGGAGCGTTACCGGGCCGGGCACCCGGGGGTGCGGGTGCGGCTCAATTTCGGGGCCTCGGGCGCGCTCCGGCAGCAGATCGAGCACGGTGCGGCGGTGGACGTGTTCGTCTCCGCCTCCGAGGGGCAGATGGACGCCCTGGCGAAGCGGGGGCTGGTGGACGCGCGCTCCCGCCGGATCCTCGCCGGGAACGAGCTGGTGCTGGTGGTCCCCGCCGGCGTCCCGCCGAAGGTGAAGGGGTTCGCGGAGCTGGCTTCCCCCACGGTCGGGCGGGTGGCGGTCGGCGCGCCGGGCTCCGTCCCCGCGGGGGAGTACGCCGAGGAAACCTTCCGCTCGCTGGGGATCGCCGACGCGGTCGCCCGCAAGACGGTGTACGCGCAGAACGTCCGGCAGGTGCTCACGTACGTGGAGTCCGGGAACGTGGACGCGGGGGTCGTCTACCGGACCGACGCCCTGGCCTCCGACCGGGTGCGGGTGGTGGCGCCGGCGCCGCCGGGCTCCCACCGCCCGGTGGTGTACCCGGTGGCGGTGGTGTCGGCCAGCGGGCACCCGCGGGAGGCGCAGGCCCTGGTGGCGTACCTCACCGGTCCCGCGGGACGCGCCGAGCTGCTGCGGCGCGGCTTCCGGGTGGGCGCCTCCCCCGCGCCCCGGCCGTGACCGTGGACTGGCAGCCCGTCCTCCTGTCGCTGCGCGTGGCGGCGGCGGCGCTGGCGGTGGTTGCCGTCGCCGGGACGCTGGCCGCGCGCGCCATGACCGGGCGCCACTTCCCCGGCAAGGACGTGCTCGACGGGCTCCTGGTCCTCCCCCTGGTCCTCCCGCCGGTGGTCACCGGCTTCCTCCTCCTGGTCCTCCTGGGGCGCGGCGGTCCGGTCGGCGCCCCGCTGGAGCGCGCCTTCGGGATCCGGCTCCTGTTCACCGTGCACGCCGCCGTGCTCGCCGCGGTGGTGGTCGCCTTTCCGCTGATGTACCAGAGCGCCAAGGCCGCCTTCCAGGGGGTGGACCGGCGGCTGGAGGACGCGGCGCGCACCCTAGGCGCGGGGGAGGGGCGGGTCTTCCTCACCGTCACCCTCCCGCTCGCCTGGCCGGGGCTGGCCGCGGGGGTGGTGCTCGCCTTCGCCCGCTCGCTCGGGGAGTTCGGGGCCACGGTGATGATCGCCGGCAACATCCCGGGCGAGACCACCACCGTCCCGCTCGCCATCTACTTCCTGGCCGACGCCGGGGACATGCGCACCGCCGGCGTGTACGCGCTGCTGATCAGCGCCGCGAGCATGGCGCTGGTGGTGGGACTGAACGTGTGGGCGCGGCGCCGCGTGCCGGGGTGGCAGCGGGGGAGGCGCGGCTAGGGTGCTGGAGGTGCGCGCCATGAAACGGCTCCCCCACTTCACGCTGGACGTGGACTTCGCCGTCCGGGACGAGATCCTGGTCCTGTTCGGGCCGTCCGGGGCGGGGAAGACCATGACCCTGCGGCTGATCGCCGGGCTGGAGCGCCCCGACGCGGGGGAGGTCGTCCTCGACGGGCGGACGCTGGTGTCGCGCGAGCGGCGGGTCTGGGTCCCCCCGCGGGAGCGGCGCGTCGGGATGGTGTTCCAGGACCTGGCCCTCTTCCCCCACCTGGACGTCACCCGCAACGTCCTGTACGGCGCCCGCCTCCGGGGCGACGAGGCGCGCGCGCGGCTGGAGCGGCTGCTGGACACCTTCCGCATCGGCCATCTGGCCCGCCGCTGGCCCGCCGAGCTGTCCGGAGGCGAGAGGCAGCGGGTGGCGCTGGCCCGCGCGCTGATGAGCGACCCGGACGTCCTCCTCCTGGACGAGCCCTTTTCCTCCTTGGACCTGGAAACGCGCCGGGCGGTGCAGGACGAGGTGGTGGCCGCGCACGGGACGTGGCGGATCCCCTTCGTGTTCGTGACGCACGACCGGGAGGAGGCGGAGCGACTGGGGGACCGGATGCTCTTTTTGCGGGCGGGGAGGCAGGAGGGGTGAAACGAAGAGGGGGCCCGTCGCCGGGCCCCCTCTCTGCTTTCGGCCGCCGCCGGTTACGCCTTGTCCAGCGTCCAGCTGATGGGCATGGTGATGGCGACCCGGACGTTGCGCCCGCCGATCTTCGCGGGGCGGAAGCGGAACTTCTCCGCCGCCTTCACCGACGCCTCCCGGAACGCGTCGTTGGTGGCCGAGACCACCTCCACGGAGGACGACTCCACCCGGCCCTCCGTGTCGATCACGAACTGCAGGACCGTCTGCCCCGTCACCCCGGCGTCGCGCAGCAGGGGCGGGTACAGGCGCTCCAGCACCCGCTGCATCTCGTCGCCGTTCTGCAGCTTCGGGCGCTCCTCCACCACGGCCACGTCCACCGGGCCGCTGCTCGCCTTCGACGCGTCGTCGTCGCCGCTGGGCGGGTCCTTGGCCGCGTTGCGCGCCTGGCCGCCCTCCACCCCTGACGCCACGCCACCGGCCACCCCGACGCCGCTGAAGTCCTCGACGCTCACCGGCTTCGCGTTGGGATCCACCGCGGGGATGCTGGCCGGCGGGGTCGCCGGCGGCTCCAGCGTCTGGAACCCCTTGGCGATCGGCTCCTCGGGCGTGGGCGCGGGCTCGTCCGCCTTGACCTGCGCCGGCTCGGCCACGGGCTTTTCCAGCACCGCGGGCTGCTCGGGCTGGGGCTGCGGCTCCTCCACGGCAGGCGGCGGCGGGGGCGGCGGCGTTTCCACGACCGGCGGCTGCTCGGGCTTCTGCACGTCCATGTAGGTGACCTGCTCCTCCGGGTCCGCGGCCTTCCGCTCGGGAGCGTTCGCCATGGCGTACACGGCGCCGCCCAGGAGCGCGGCGTGGATCCCCGCGGAGGCGAGCACGTTTCTTGAATTGAGGAAGCCCTTCCTGGCGGGTTTGGAGGCGATCAGGGTGTTGAACATCGGGTCCCTCTCCTTGGAAGGCACCCGGCGTTGCGGGTGCTTGTCTTCGTAAGTTTGGATACCGCAATGTTTTAGATGGCAACAACCGTTCCACTCCGGGAGCGGTTGCGTGGAAAGCCCTGTCCCGGAGCCGTTTTTTTCCCTCCGCTTCCGTCCCCCTTGTCGCCCCGCTCCCGGCGATTACCTTTCCCTGGTCCCCCGCTCGCACGACCCGGATCGACCCCCGCAGGCCGCTCTCCGACCGACCGTCCGCGCTTCCGTCCGACACCCGCAGCTCCTCCCCGTCCATGCTCCGTCGCAGCCGCTCCGCCACGCCCGCCGTGGCCGTCCTCGCGTGCGCCACGCTCCTCGCCGGGTGCTTCGGCGGCGGGCCGGAAAACGCCCCCGCCCCCGGCGCGCAGCTCCTCGTCCCGGTGACGGGGATCCGCCCCGGCCAGCTCCACGACTCCTTCAGCGACGCACGCTCCGGGGGGAGGACGCACGAGGCCATCGACATCCCGGCGCCGAAGGGAACCCCGGTGCTCGCCGCCGCGAGCGGGACCATCGCCCGGATGTCGCAGAGCACGCTGGGAGGGACCACCCTGTACGAGCGCGACGCCGACGGGCGCACCGTCTACTACTACGCGCACCTGTCGGGGTACGCCCCGGGGGCGAAGGTGGGGCGGGAGGTGAAGCGGGGGGAGGTGATCGCCTACGTGGGCGACACCGGGAACGCCGGTCCCGGCAACTACCACCTGCACTTCGGGGTGACCATCGTCACCGACCGGAAGCGGGTGTCCGGCGGGGTGGCGGTCAACCCGTACCCGCTGCTGCGGGGGCGGAGCTAGACCGCGGAGACCGGGCGGTCCCGCGGTGGGCGAAAAAAAGGCGCCGCCGGCCTACGAGCTGACGTTCGCCTGCAGGTACCAGCTCAGGTAGTCGGAGGTGCGCTGGGCGTGCTCCGGGTCGCCGTACAGGGTGGAGAGCATCACCCCGCCCTCCAGGGCGGCGATCAGTACCGTGGCGATCTCGTCGCCATCCGCCTCCGGGCGCACCTCGCCCCGCCCGATCC
>JAFAYN010000028.1 GCA_019240375.1 Gemmatimonadota bacterium | reverse complement strand
CGGCGGCCTCGGCCTCCAGCCGCGCCTGCTCCGCCGCCTCCTCGGCGCTCGCGGCCACGGCCGCCTCGTCCACTTCGGCGACGAGGTCGGCCTCGGGCACCTCCGGCTCGCCCCCCAGCGGGGGGAGCTCGAAGGCGGCCAGGTCGGCGGGCGCCCACCGGAGCACCCCGCGAGGGGGCACTCCTGCGTGGACGGCGGGCCTATTCGACGAGTAGATCATCGGCCCCGGTGGTGATCACGATCTCGCCCGCCTCTTCCAGCGCCCGCACCTGCCGGACGACGGCGGACTGCGCGGCCTCCACGTCGCGGACGCGGGCCGGCCCGATGAACTCCATCTCTTCCTTCAGCGCCGTCACCGCGCGCTGGGTCATCGCGCCGAGGATCCGGCCGCGCAGCTCGTCGCTCGCCACCTTGAGCGCCAGAGCGAGCTGCTTGGACTCCACCTCGCGCAGGAGCCGCTGGATGGAACGGTCGTCCAGGTTGACGATGTCCTCGAAGACGAACATCAGCGCCTTGATCCGCTCGCACAGCTCCGGGTCCTTCTCGTTCAGGCTGTCGAGCAGCTCCTTTTCCAGCGACGAGTTGAGGAGGTTGAGCACCGCCGCCACCGCCTCGGGTCCGCCGGACGAGCTCATCCCCTCCGAGAAGGAGATGTAGGCGTCGGTCCCCAGCGCGTTCTCGATCATCTGCAGCATCTCCGGGGCGACCTTCTCCATCTTCGCCATGCGGTAGACCACCTCCGACCCGGAGCCCGTCGGCACCTCCTTGAGGATCGACGCGGTGCTGACCGGGTCTAGGTGGGCCAGGATCAGGGCGATGGTCTGCGGGTGCTCGCCGCGGAGCATGGCGCCGAGCTGCTGCGGGTCGGCGCTGCGCAGGCGGTCCAGCCCGGCCACGTCGGCGAGCTGCCCCTGGATCCGCTTCATCATGTAGGAGGCGCGCTGCGGCCCGAAGGCGCGCTCCAGGATCTGGCGGGCGTAGTCCACCCCGCCCTCGGCCAGCGAGCCGGCGGCGCGGAGCATCTCCAGCCACTCCTCCATCACCGCCTCCACCACCTCGCCGCTCACCCGGTCCATGCGGGCGATCTCGAAGGAGATCCCCTCCACCTCGTCGGTGGGGAGCCGGGAGGTGATCAGCGAGGCCGTCTCGGCGCCGAGCGCCATGCACAGGATCGCCACCTTCTGCCTGCCGGTGAGCTGCTCGGTGCTCACCGGCACCATCTGCGTGCTCGTCACGTCTGGGCCTCCTTCATCCAGGCCCGGACCAGGCGGGCCGCCACGTCGGGCTGTTCGTTCACCACTTCCACCACCTTGTCGAGCATCGTCGGACGGGCCGGCGTCAGCCTCCACTCCTGCTCGGGCTCGTCCACCACGGCCGGGAAGGCGGCGGCGTCGGCACTCGGGAGCGCCAGGGTCGCGTCACCCGCCGCCAGGGCGGCGGTCCCGGCCGGGACCGGCTCGGGCTTCAGCGAGCGGATCAGCCGGAGCGCCACGTAGAAGGCCAGGAGCAGCCCGAGCAGCGTCAGGATCGGCTGCTGGAACTCGTGGGCGAGCTCCAGCGCGGTGGGCCCGCCGTCCGCGGGGAGCCCGGCGCCCGTGTCGAACGCCATGCTCACCACCGAGACCGCGTCGCCGCGGCGGGCGTCGATCCCCACCGCCGACGCCACCAGCGACTGGATCCGCTGCAGCTCGGCCGGGGCGCGCGGGGTGGTCTTCCCCGGCTGGCCGGTGACGGGGCGCTCGTTGACGAGCACCGCCACGCTCAGGCGGCGGATGGCGCCGGGGGCGCCGGAGAAGTTCTCCACGCTGCGCGTGTTCTCGTAGGTGGTGGACGAGTTCTGCGAGCCGGCCCCGCCCTGCGGGCCGGGGACGATCTCGGAGCGCTGCTCGGCCGCGACCACCTGCCGGTCCGGGTCCACGCTCTCGACGGTCCGCTGTACCTTGTCGAAGTTCAGGTCGGCGGTGACGCGGATGCGGGTGTTCCCCGCCCCGAGCGCCTGGCCGACGATCCCGTTCGCCTTCTCCTCCAGGTAGCGCTCGACCTCCTGCTGCATCTCGAGCTGCCGGCTGGTGAGCGCTTCGGGCGAGCCGTCGTTGGGGGTGGAAAGGAGGCGGCCTGCGTCGTCCAGCACCATCACGTTCTCGGCGGTCACGCCGTCCACGCTGCTGGCCACCAGGTGCTCGATCCCCTTCACCACGCCCTGCTCCGGCTCGGCGCCGTTCTGCAGCCCCAGCACCACCGACGCCGCCGTGGGGCGGTCGCCGCGCAGCAGGGCGGACTGCTCGCTGAGCGCCAGGTGGACCTGGGCGGACTGCACGCCGCGCATCTTGCCGATGGTGCGCTCCAGCTCCCCTTCCAGCGCCCGGCGGTAGTTGATGCGCTGGGTGAAGTCGGTCATCCCCCACGCCGGCTGGTCGAACAGCTCCAGCCCGGGGCGCCCCTTGTCGGGGAGCCCCGCCCCGGCGAGCGCGACGCGCGCCTTGGCGAGGTCGGGCGCGGGGACGGACAGGTCGGTGCCGCCGCCGTCCAGGCGGTAGGCGACCCCCGCCTCCGTCAGCTTCTCCGTCATCGGACCGACCGACTCCAGCGGGACCCCGTTGTAGAGCGGGACCCACGCGGGGGCCGACGCCCACCACGAGAAGGCGAGGATCCCCGCCACCACGCCGACCCCCGCGAGGAGGATCAGCGCGCGGCGGCGCCCCCCGACACGTTCCTCCAGCGCCCGCAGGCGCCCGAGCAGCTCGTCCAGGTTCACTGCCTAACTCAGCTCTGCATGTTGGCGAGGGTCTGGTACGCTTCCAGCACCTTGTTGCGTACCTCGACCAGCATCTCCACGGCGATCCCCGCCTCCTCGGTGGCGGCCATGACCTGGTGCAGCTCGATCGGCTCGCCGCGCAGGAAGGCGCCCACCTTCTGGGTGGCGTCGTCCTGCTGGGCCGAGAACTCGCCCAGCGCGTTCTTGAGGGTGTCGGCGAAGGAGGGCCCCTCGACCGCCGTGGAGACGCGCGGCTTCAGCCCGCCGATCCCGCCGATTCCCTCGGCCCCACCGACGCCGCCGATCCCGGCGGCTCCGAGCCCGTTCTGAAGCGAGGCGAGCGCCCCGCCGATGCTGAAAGTGTCGCTCATTGAACTCAGACCGTTACGTCGAGGTGAAGCCCCCGGAAGACCGGGGACGCGTTTCCCTGTGCGGTGCGCCCGTAGGTGAGCGGGCCCAGCCCCCCGATGCGCGCGAAGAACGACCGTTCCTCGGGCGAGAGCGCCCCCCATAGCCCGGGGTCGGTCCCCGGCGGGGAGTGGCCGAGCGGGGGCTCGTCCAGCGCGGTCCCGGTCCGCCGCTCGGCCGGGAGCCCGGCGTCGGAGCGCCTGCGGTCGGTCCCGGTGCGCGGGCTCCACTCCGGGAGCGGGGGGAGCGTGCTCCCCGTGCCTACGCGGTTCAGTGCCACGGCCGTGCGCTACAGGTTGATGGAGGAGCGGAGCATCGACTTCACCGACTGGAACACCGTGGCGTTGGCCTCGTAGACGCGCCGGGCGTCCATCAGGTCCACCATCTCGTCCGTGACGCGGACGTTGGGGTAGCGGACGTAGCCCTGAGGGTTGGCGTCCGGGTGCCCGGGGTCGTAGACCAGCGGACCCTCGGTGGCGTCCTCCTCGATGGCCGATACGCGCACGCCGGCCGCGGTGTAGAGCGGGTCGCCGCCGGGGAGCCGCGATGCCGAGGGGAGCCCGTCCGGGCCCATCTCGTAGGGCTGGCCGGGGATGTCCTTGGCCTCCATCCGCACGGTGCGGCGGCGGTACGGCGTGCCGTCGGCGGCGCGCGTGGTCTCGGCGTTGGCGATGTTCATCGCCACCGTCTCGATCCGCTGCCGCTGCGCCGACAGCCCGCTCGCGGCGATCTCCAGCGAGCGGAACATGGGCCGGACGGCCTGCTGGTACGGCTGCGGGAAGCCCACCGGATCGATCGGCATCAGCGGCCCCTCAGGCTCGTGCGGAGCTGCTGGTAGCTCTTTTCCAGCAGCTTGGAGGTGGCCTCGAAGCGGATCTGCTCGTCCGCCAGGCTCACCATCTCCGACTCCAGGTCCACCACCCCGGCCTCGGTGCTACCGGGCTCGCCGGGAACGGTGGGGAGGGAGAAGCCGTCGGCATTGGCGAGGGTGGCCTTGGACACGCGGTCGGCGATCAGGCGGGTGCGCTGGCTCCCGACGTCCAGCGCCTCCTTGAGCTGCGGGGCGGCCGTCACGCGGCCGATGAATCCGTATAGCATCTCTGCATCCGTGGATGGGACTCTCGATTCGACGGGCCAGTATTAGGCAACGGCCGGACCAAACCCGTACCACGCACGATCCCGGCGAAATACAATTCATCTAAGCATCGCCTACACAATCATTTACCTACATTAGCATCCACGGAAAATTGGTGATTTTTCGGTGCCGGAGAGGGGTGCCGCGGGGGGAAAAAACGGCCGCCCCGGCAGGAATTGCCGGGGCGGCCGTGCAGGAAGATCTTGCCGGAGGGGAGATTCCGGCGGGCGGAAGTAACCGCCCGTCAGGCGGCCGAGGGGGAGTTCAGCTTCGCGCGGAGGGTGCGGACGCTGATCCCCAGCAGCTCCGCGGCGCGGGTGCGGTTGTTCTCCGTCACCCGGAGCGCCCGCTCGATCAGCGCCTTTTCCGCCTCGTCGATGTTGAGCGAGTGGAGGACGACGGCGTCGTCCTCGCGCGGGGTGTCGCCCTCGGTGGGCGGGGCGGCGAAGGCGACGCGCTGCTCGTCGCTCCCCACCACCAGCCCCAGCCGCTCGATGTCGAAGTTGCGCGGCTGGAGGATCTCGTCGGTGCTCAGGATCACCGCGCGCTCCACGGCGTGCTGCAGCTCGCGCACGTTCCCCGGCCAGTCGTAGCGCTGCAGCAGCTCCAGCGCCTCGGGCGAGATCCCGTGCACGTTCTTTCCCATCTCCCGCGCCGTGCGCCGCGCGAAGCGGTACGCCAGGAGGGGGACGTCGTCGCGGCGCTCCCGCAGCGGGGGGATCTTGATG
>JAFAYN010000025.1 GCA_019240375.1 Gemmatimonadota bacterium | reverse complement strand
TCCCCGGAGCGCCGCATCCTCCTGCAGCGGATGATGCAGGAGCGGACCGGGGCGAAGGGAGCGCAGCAGCAGATCCGCAGGCGGACGGGGGACGGGCCGGTCCCGCTCTCCTTCTCGCAGCAGCGGCTCTGGTTCATCGACCGGTTCGAGCCGGGGAGCCCCGCCTACAACATCCCCGTCGCCCTGCGGCTGCACGGCGAGCTGGACACGCGCATCCTGGGGCGGGCGCTGGCCGAGGTGGTGCGCCGCCACGAGGCGCTGCGCACCGTGTTCCGGGTGGAGGGGGAGGACCCGGTGCAGGTGATCCTCCCCGCGGGGGCCACGCGCCTCCCCGTGGTGGACCTGCGCGCCCTCCCCGTGCCGGTCCGCGAGCGGGAGCTGAAGCGGCTGACGGCGGCGGAGGCCCGCGCCCCCTTCGATCTGGCCGCCGGGCCGCTCCTGCGCGTCCGGCTGGTGCACGTCGGGGCGGGGGAGAACGCGCTCCTCTTCACCATGCACCACATCGTCAGCGACGGGTGGAGCATGGGCGTCCTGACCCGCGAGCTGTCGGCGCTGTACTCCGCCCTCGCCGCCAGGAACCCCTCGCCGCTCCCGGAGCTCCCCATCCAGTACGCCGACTACGCCGCCTGGCAGCGGGAGTACCTGTCGGGGGAGACGCTGGAAACGCAGCTCGGCTGGTGGCGCGAGCGGCTGGCCGGGGCCGCCCCGGTCCTGGAGCTCCCCACCGACCGCCCCCGCGGCCCGAATCCCGGGATGGAGAGCGCGGCCCAGCGGGTCCGCATCCCGGCGGAGGTGGCCGGCGAGGTGAGGGCGCTGGCCCGGGAGGAGGGGGCGACGCTCTTCATGGCGCTGCTCGCCGGCTTCCAGCTCCTCCTGTCGCGCTGGTCGGGGCAGGAGGACGTCAGCGTCGGGACCCCGGTCGCCGGGCGGACCCGGACCGAGATGGAGCCGCTGATCGGCTTCTTCATCAACAACCTGGTGCTGCGCGCCGACCTGTCGGGGCGGCCCACCTTCCGCGAGCTGCTGGGGCGGGTGCGGGACGCCACCCTGGGCGCCTTCGCGCACCAGGAGATCCCCTTCGAGCGGCTGGTGGAGGAGCTTGCCCCCGAGCGCACCCTGCGGCACACCCCGCTCTTCCAGGCCATGTTCGCCCTGCAGAACACCGACCAGGGGACGCTGCAGCTGGGGAAGGCGCGGGTGGAACGGTTGGGCGGGGGGGAGGAGGTCGCCAAGTTCGACCTGCGCCTGAGCATGGAGGAGGCCGGCGACCTGCTGGGCGGGGCGCTCTTCTACCGGCGGGCGCTCTGGGACGCGGACACCATCGCGCGGATGGCGGAGCAGTTCCGGGTCCTCCTCGCGGCGGCCGCGGCCGAGCCGGACCGCCCCGCCGCCGGGCTCCCGCTCCTCCCCGCGGCCGAGCGGGAGCAGGTGCTGGCCGGGTGGAACCGCACCGGACGCGGCCTCCCGGACACCCCGGCGCACGAGCTGTTCGCGGCGCAGGCGGCACGGACGCCGGACGCGGTGGCGGTGGTGCACGCCGGACAGCCGATGCGCTACGCCGAGCTGGAGCGCTGGGCCAACCGCCTCGCCCACCACCTGCGCGCCCGCGGCGTCGGCCCCGAGACCCGCGTGGGTGTCGCCCTCAGCCGCACCCGCGAGCTTCCCCTGGCCCTGCTCGGGATCCTCAAGGCCGGCGGCGCCTACGTCCCCCTCGACCCCGCCTACCCTCGCGAGCGGCTGGGGTACATGATCGAGGACGCCGCCGTTTCCCTGGTCCTCACCGAGAGCCCGCTCCTGGGCCGCCTCCCCGAGGGCGGTCCCCCGGCGCTCGCCCTCGACGCCGAGCACGAGGCGATCGCCGCGCGCCCCGACACGCCGCCCGAGAGCGGCGTGCTGCCGGAGAACCTCTCGCACGTGATCTTCACCTCCGGGAGCACGGGGCGCCCGAAGGGGGTGATGATCCGCCACCGCGGCACCTCGGTGCTGCTGCACTGGCTGCGCGAGAACGTCACGGACGAGGAGAGGACAGGCGTGCTCTTCTCCACCTCGATCAACTTCGACGTGTCTGTGGCCGAGGTGTTCGGCACGCTCTGCTGGGGCGGCCGTCTGGTGCTGGTGGAGAACGCGCTGGAGCTGCCGCGGGTGGCCGATCAGGGGGTGGTCTACGCGAGCATGGTGCCGACGGCGGCGGCCGAGCTACTGCGCACGGGGGGGATCCCGGCGAGCGTGCGGACGCTGAACCTGGGCGGCGAAGCGCTGCCGAACGAGCTGGCGCAGGCGCTGTACGCGGCGGGAGTGGAAAAGGTGGGGAACCTGTACGGCCCCACGGAGGACACGACGTACTCCACGTACTCGCTGGTCCGGAAGGGCGGAGAAGTGTACGTGGGGCGGCCGGTGTGGAACACGCAGGCGTACGTGCTGGACGCGGAGCTGCAGCCGGTGCCGATCGGGGTGATCGGGGAGCTGTACCTGGCGGGGGACGGGCTGGCGCGGGGGTACGCGGGGCACCCGGAGCTGACAGCGGAGCGGTTCGTGCCGAACCCGTACGGGGGAGGGGGGGCGCGGATGTACCGGGTGCTGGACCGGGTGAGGTGGCGAGCGGACGGGGAGCTGGAGTACTTCGGGCGGACGGACTTCCAGGTGAAGGTGCGGGGGTTCCGCATCGAGCT